>CBCXVS010000055.1:0-30352 GCA_965178525.1 uncultured bacterium
GAACAAAGGTCAATTCGTTTCAGGCTTTTGAGTTTTTATTTCAACAAGTTGTCGCCGAATTACGGGAGGAACTTCGGACTAATGCAGATACGTCGCTCACTCCTCATCCTGACCCTGATCATGATCTTTGGTGGGCCAGCCCTAGGCGAAGAGGTGCAAGTGGATTGCACACAGCCGGAGCAAAAGCTCGCCCCGGTACTGGCGTCCGCCAATCCGGGCGATACGATTCGGATTAGCGGAACCTGCAAGGAGACCGTCACCATCACCACCGACCGGTTGATGCTTGAGGGAGATGATACGGCTGTGCTCGATGGCAATGGGACGAATCAGGACGTGTTGACCATTTCCGGAGCCCGAGGGGTCACGGTGAAGCAGTTGACTGTGCAACGCGGACGGACGGGTTTACAGGTGACCGAGGGGGCCTATGTGAAGCTGGATGACATCACCGCTCATGAAAATACCCGCGATGGCATCAAGGTCAGTCTGCATGCCAATGCACGCATCACCAAGGCCATCTCCCGCTACAATGGCGATGATGGATTTGACATCGGTGAAAACGCCACCGCCCAGCTGACCCATTGCACCGCGCAAGACAATAAAGATGATGGGTTTGTGGTCTCCCGCAACGCCCAGGCCACCTTTGCCAAAGCCATCACGAGCCATGGCAATGGTGATGACGGCATCAAGCTCGTCAACCATGCCAGCGGCACCTTTTGGCGAACCCGGCTGGCGCTGAGCCGAAATGGTGAAAGCGGCCTCATCGCCGTCTTGGAGTCAAGCGGTCTGTTCATCCGGGCCAAGATAGTGGCGAGCCACAATGGCAAGAGTGGGATCAATCTGCGAGGCAGCGCGTCGATCGGCTTTGTGATCAGTACCCTGAAAGCTCGGGAGAATGCGGAATCCGGTCTCTTGATCGATACGAGTTCGAGTGTGACCAGCCACATGAGCACGGTTCATGTGGAGCAAAATGGCGATGGCATGACCATCGCATCAGCCGGCTCGCTCCGAACCGATGCGCAGACGAAACTGATCGCGCGGAACAATGTGCAAAGTGGGGTGGTGATCTTCTCCAACGCCGCGGCCGATTTGCAAGGGGAAGTGATCGCGGAGGGGAACCCAGCCGGCGATCAGGTGCGGAAGGTGGCGAGCAAGTCGTTGGGTGACGCCAGCACGACCGCCGCAACACCTCGCCAGCCCTGAGGCCGCGTGGCTGCGTTCGTCCCGGCGGTTGAGGGCATAGAACCATCCCCATCGCAGTGCCGGCGCGGGCGCAAGCGGCGCGCGAACATGCCGTTTGAGTTCCCATACGCCTGTCCGGCATTGACCTCGTCATCCCCATACGTTACGCTACCTGCGCTTTCGTGTCCCCAGGCTCGATTCGGCGTCCAACGCGCCAAGCGTGTTAACCTCTCAACCGCATCAGGAGGATAACCCTATGTACGTCATCATCGCGACCATCCAGATTCAGGCGGATCATAAGGACGCGTTTATCGAGGCCGTGGTCGAGGATGCCCGCAGCTCCGTGAACAACGAACCCGGCTGCCTGCGGTTTGATGTCATTCAGGACGCCAATGATCCCAACCGCATCTGGCTCTACGAGGTGTACCGGGATGAGGCCGCGTTCCAGGCCCATCTGCAAGCCCCACACCTCTTAAAGTTTCGGGAAACCACACAGGACTGGCGGGTTGAGGGGCCCCAGGGAGCGGGCAGAGGGAGTGCCAACATTTGGCCCCCGGATGCCGACTGGACGTAACCGCACGCGACGACGCATCCATGCATCACGGGTTCACGCATCAAGGAGGTGCCATATGCCAGGAACGAAAGAAAATAAGGTCAAAAAGAAGCTGCGCGAGGGAAAAGTTGCGACCATACTCGGGGGGCTTAACAACCCGGAGATCATCGACTACATGGGCCAGTTCGGCTTCGACGGAGCGTGGATCGAGACCGAGCATGGCACCATCACCTGGGACCAAGTGGCGCATATGTCGCGGGCCTGCGACTTGTGGGACATGACCTCGGTGTGCCGCGTCAATAACAACGAGCCCTGGCTCATTACCCGCACCCTGGATGTGGGGGCGACCGGTATTGTGGTGCCTCATGTCAGCACCAAAGCCGAAGCGGAACAGGCGGCTAAATCCGCCAAGTATGGACCTATGGGCTACCGAGGCATGGCCTCGGGCCGCCAGTCCTACGGCGTCTCCGACTACTACCGCAAGGCCAATGAGGAGACCCTGGTAGTCGTCCTCATTGAGGAGATGAAAGCGGTTAACAATCTGCAAGACATCTTGACGGTCGATCATATCGACGTGTTTTTCGTCGCCCCCTCTGATCTGGCCCAGACCATGGGACATACGGGAGAGCCGACGCACCCGGAGGTGTTAACCGTGGTGGACCGGTGTGTGGCGCAAATTGTGGCCGCCGGTAAAGTGCCGGGCCATATCGGGAATGCGGACACGGTTGAGAGTTATATCGAGAAGGGCGTGCGGTTTTTCCTGACGAGCTGGCAGCCTTGGATTGCCCGGGGGGCCAACGACTATCTCTCCAAGGTCGCGGCCAAGGGCGGCTAAGCGCTATGCGTGTGCAAACCGGGGGCAGACTCAATGGCGATACCGCACCGGATCCCAGTCTTTGGCCAGTTCACACAGCGTGGCAAGCGTTTCCCGGTTTGCACTGCAGGCAGTGATTCCCGGCATGCGGAGCATATCGGCGCGGTTATCCACCCAGAGATCCTGAAAGTTCGCCGGTTTTTGATTGTGCACCCAGAGCGCATCGCCACCTAAAATGCGGGCCATGTGAAGCGTCACGGGAAAGTCGTAAATATTGGGGGTATGAATCAGGGTCCCGCCGAACGTTCCGCGGGCAAATAACTCGTACGTACATCCTGGCATGTGGTCCTCCGTGTAGCCATCCAGACCCACATTCGTTACGAGCTGTGCCTTTGCCGCGTCGTCTTGTTGAAAACCTCTGACGTAAATCTTCTTCGCGTCCGGCCGCGTCTTGGGGGTGATCGGTGCGAGGGATCGCAATACCTCGGTGGCGGGTTGGTTCGGATCGTCGCCGCCGCAGACGATCCGATCACCGACGGCTTCCACCCAGGTCCCGTGCGTCCCGGATTGCGGAATGTAGACCAGTGAATAGTGTACGGTCTCGACCGAACGCAGGTTGAGCATCACGCACCAGCCGTTTCCGGTGCGATCCCGGTATTGTCGGGTGCCGTCAATGGGATCCAGGACAATGGTGTAGTCGCCTTCTGAGGCAAAGCGCTGCAGGTCGCCCGTCGATTCTTCCGCTTCCAATCGGCATTGCCGAAAGATCGGATCACTGTCGCGTAGCGCCGCCACCAGCAACTCTTGTACCGCTAAATCCGCCAAGGTGAGGGCGTCGGTCGTGGCGCTGCCGGAGATTTTATGCCCCGACACACTGATGTCAAACGGCTGCAGTTGTCGCGCCATCGCACCCGCCCAGCGGAGCACGGGCGGCATGTGATGAGAGAGGGCCTGTGTGAGGTCTTGCAGTTTCAACGTGGTACTCCTCCCGCTCTCCACACTCTTTGCTATTGGCAGACGTCCCGGCTGACGTTCGCCTCCTGCGCATAGAGTAGCATATCATGGCTGGCATGAACAATGGCTGCAAACCGTTTGACGGCCCACACCCCCGTCTACGACGATACTAACCTAGGGGAAGGCTACTCGTCACCTACAAATCCAATGATAGACCCTATAGCCCTTTACTCAGGCGGCGCATGGCCGCGCTACGCATTGCTGCGCGCCGATCCGGCGGGCTGCTGCGGTGGGGAAGGTGAGGACGGTATAGCGTTAAGTATGGCCATCGCCCTCCTGGCTCTCCCTATTGCCTGCTGAGCCTGACGGTCGACTTGTGGCATTTCATCATCATAGTCGGCTCGGTTGCGAGCACGGCGAAGAAGGGACAACAGCCGTCCAAGGGTCTTGTGATCACGACTTGAGGCTTGCTCAAAGTGACGTTGAACATCCAGATGATCGGCCCCAGTTCCCCTGAGCTGCAAACCCTCGACAGCTATAGCGTGATTCCGGGCTGCACAAAAGACCGCATAGTAGGCCCGGCTGATGCTGGACCGGCAACATGCTTCCTCCTGGGCAAACGTGCCACGGTTTGTCAGGAGTGCGTCAGCTAACTCCAGGTAGTCTGTCCATGGGAACGTCACAGGTACTCCAAATCGAACAGAAGCTTGTCGCCGATCTGCGCCACATGATCCAACAACCAGGCATCGGCAAAGGCATCAAGGTGGCTATCGGCTTCCTCTACAGGCAGCGACGTCTTGATCGACACCACCAGATATGCCCAATTGGGGGCCTCGCGGTCCGCTTCGAGGGTCACCATGAAGCTCCGATTCTCGGGAAATGCCTGGCGCAGGTGCTGGATGCCCTCATTGAGCAGTTCAAGCAGCCCCTCATGCTTTGCCAGGAACGCTGCGATCTGCTGCATCGCAGCCTCTCTCGTGGCTCGCTCTTGCTGTGCCCATAGCCATCCGATCTCGGCCTCTACCCGGTCGAGCCACTCAGGTGACAACGCAAGTGTTCTATGCTTAGGCTTTGCCATAGGATGTTCCTCTTCAGCCTTCTCGACATCCAGCATTTCCATGCGCTCGATCGCTGGCTCTACGCTGGCCAGAAGGTGTCATCGAGCACCTGCTCGACAGCAGACGGACAAGTCTCGGGGAAGGTGGACAACGGCAAACGCGTCTCCCGCTGAGCACTCTGGCGCGAGAGGGCATAGGCATGAGGCAGGATCGTCGGCACCTGTGACCTCAGAGTTGGGCTATCGATCAGGAGTTCGTCGATATGGATGCGTTGCTCGCTGATGATACTCTCCCAGCTTGGCCCCTGCCGTTCCGGCTGATACTGCCATTTCAGCAGATGTATGAGCAGGACACGCAAGCGGCTTCGTAATTCGTGACGTTGACTTCGTCCCAAGCTGTCGATTTCCTCCACGAGATTGGGCACGTCAAGCGCACCCAAGCATCCCTCGCGCAGTAGAGTAGCTTGCTCCTGGGTCCATAGGTAAAAGTCCATCTCGTAGATAGACATCCTTTTGTCCTCCTGCATCGGACTCTACCCCGTTCCTCGGCTGTTGCCAACCGTGGTGGTTACGGAAAGTCTTTTAAACGCTATCTTACCACAGCGTCGCCTGTCGGGCCTGTGCTTACCAATCAGTCGTCCGCCTCGAAATGGCTTGATTTTTTCCGGGTCCCGGTCCATCCTGCTCTCCATACCCTGTGCGATTGGCGATGTACCGACTGACGTTCGCCTCCTGCGCATCGACCAGATCGAGACGGTTGCCTTGGATATCGTAACGTTGTATGGTTGCTCTCATCATGGAATATCGTCATGCGGTATGATTCCATTTCCAAGCGCGTTTCAGAGGATATTAGCCTTGACGGTCTGGCTGTAAGTTGCGGTGGTTAGAGGGAGGCGTTTCATGGCATCGCCAGACGAGCACAATCTGACTTTTCTTCGTGGCTCCGGTTTTCTGCTGAGCTTAGTCGGTACGTGGGATCTCATGGCGGATGAGTCCGGTCCATGGCCATCTCAAAAAGGTTTTTTGATCTTCAAAGAGACGAAGATCATTGCAGTTATTGAACGCAATGAGCATATTCGAAGGGGAATCGAAGGGACTTATTCTGTGGCGGGTAATCGGATTATCATGACGAGGCTATTGGTTGATACCGCACCCGAACGAGGCGCGCCGGGCGATGTTGAGTTTGAGATTGATGGTGACATTCTGACGATCAAATGGATATCGACGAATCAGACGCGCCAAACGCCCAATCATGTCGATAAATTTCGACGCCGTTCTCAACTGGCCGATGGAGCGGTCCTCCCACCCGTGGCGATCTACGAATCAGGGGGATGAGCCCGAAACGCGTAAAATTCCGGATCATATTACTGGACTATGATGACCTGGCAAAACGGCCTGGGGAGGAGATTTATCGTGAACGATCAGCCCAACTTGGTTCTGAGCACCGGCGAATACGACGTCGTCGGCACCCGTCCGATCCGCCCTGACGGTCCCGATAAAGTCATGGGACGCGCCCGGTACGCCGCCGATATCCACCCCGCCGGATTCCTGTACGGGAAGATACTGCGCAGTCCACACCCGCACGCGCGGATCAATGGGATCGACGCGGCCCGTGCGCTGGCTCTGCCGGGGGTCAAGGCCGTGGCAACCGCCGCCGATCTCCCGGAGGTCTCCGCTGCCATGGTAGATCAAGAAGAGGGTGGGACCGTGAACTACGGTTTCTACAGCCGCAACATCATGGCCCGAGAAAAAGTGCTGTACCGAGGTCATGCCCTGGCCGCGGTGGCGGCCATTTCTCCGGCGGTGGCCGAAGCGGCGGTGGCCCTCATCGAGGTGGACTACGAGGTCTTGCCGCCGGTGCTGGATGCGGACGCCGCCATGAAAGACGACGCGCCCATCCTCCACGAGCGCCTGGTGACGCTATCCAACCCGGGCTTTCGGGCCGGCGGTTATGGCGCAACGGAGGCGGACAAAGGCACGAACATCGCCAACCGTTTTGAGTTTCGAGCCGGTGACGTGGACCAGGGATTCGCGCAGGCGGATGTGGTCGTCGAGCGGGAATTCCACACCAAGCCCGTGCACCAGGGTTATATTGAGCCCCATTCGGCCACGGCGTTATGGAATGCTGACGACACGGTGACAGTCTGGTGCAGTAGCCAGGGCCATTTTGCCCTGCGGGACCATTGCGCCGCGATCCTGGGCGTCGGCGTGTCCAGCGTGAAAATTGTCCCGATGGAAATCGGCGGTGGATTTGGCGGCAAAGGGCAAGGGGGGTGCTATCTGGAGCCGGTCGCGGCGGTTTTATCGCGCAAGGCGGGGCAGCCGGTGAAATTGACCATGACCCGGACCGAGGTGTTCGAGGGCACGGGGCCCACGTCGGCCAGTCACATTCGGGTGAAGCTGGGGGCCACGACAGCAGGCCGTCTGACCGCCGCCGAGTGCCACTTGATTTATGAGGCCGGCGCGTTCCCAGGCTCTCCCGTGCCGTCGGGGTGCCGCACGATGCTGGCGCCTTATGAGATCGAGCATGCCTATATCGAGGGCATGGACGTGGTGGTCAATACCCAGAAGGCGGCGGCCTACCGGGCTCCGGGCTCGCCGGTCGCGGCCTTCGCGGCAGAGTCCGTCATTGACGAGCTATGCGAGAAGCTGTCGATGGACCCGATTGCGTTTCGGTTGCGTAACGCGGCCAAGGAAGGGACCCGCCAACCGACCGGCCCGGTGTTTCGCCGTATCGGCTTTGTCGAGATGTTGCAGGCGGCCCAAGAGCACCCCCATTTAGCTGCGCCACTGCAGGGGCCGAACCAGGGCCGGGGTGTGGCGGCGGGTGCGTGGTTTAACGGTTCCGGCCCGGCTAGCGCCATCGCCAGCGTCAACCCCGACGGCACGGTGAGTCTGGTCGAAGGGTCGCCCGACATCGGCGGCAGCCGAGCCGCCATGGCCATGCAGGTGGCGGAAGTGCTGGGCCTCCCCATGGCGGCCGTCAAGCCGTCCATCGTCGACACCGACTCCATCGGGTACAGCTCCGGGGCCGGGGGCAGTGGCGTGACCTTTAAGATGGGGACCGCCTGTTACGAGGCGGCTCAGGATATTAAGCGCCAACTGATTGAGCGGGCCGCCCGCATCTGGCAGGTTGACGGGGAGGACGTGGCGTACGACAAGGGCGTGCTGCACCACAAGCAGGATCCGGAACTCCGCATCACCTTCGAGACCCTGGCCCGCCGCTTGAACGCCACCGGGGGGCCCATTGTGGGCCGGGCCACAGCCAACCCGGGCGGGGTGGGGAATGCCTTTGGGCTCCATATTGTCGATGTCGACGTGGATCCGGAGACGGGCAAAGTGGCTATCCTGCGCTACACGGCTTTGCAAGACGCGGGCAAGGCCATCCACCCAAGCTACGTGGAAGGGCAGATCCAGGGCGGTGCGGTGCAGGGTATTGGGTGGGCCCTGCACGAAGAGTATTACTTGAACGACCAAGGCCACATGATGAATGCGAGCTTCCTGGACTACCGCATGCCCACAAGCTTGGACCTGCCGATGATCGACACGGTGATCCTGGAGATCCCCAATCCGGGCCATCCCTACGGCGTTCGGGGAACTGGCGAGGTCCCCCTGGTGCCGCCCATGGCGGCTATCGCCAATGCCATCTACCATGCGGTCGGAGTACGAATGACCCGGCTCCCCATGTCGCCTGGGGCGATATTGGCCGCGTTGTGGGAGAAAGGGTAGGCCCGGCCGCCTGTCTTAGCCCCGTGGCACACTGTCGCGCAATGCCTTCTCAACCCCTGGCAAGGCCGCCGTCAGAGCGGCCTCATCCAGTTGATCAGCGAGCCGGCCATACCCGGCGATGCGGACCAGGGAGGCGACGTTCCCTTGCAGATAGTCGATCGTCCAGGCGATCGGATCCGACACCTTCGCCATGTTCAAGAAGATGCGGTTGTTTTTGCCCTGTGGGTCGTAATGAAAGTGCGGCTCGCGCTCGAAGCAGTCAAAGCGCAAAAGCTGCACCGGCTGGCCATCCACATCGCCGAGGATTTGCAGGGAGGGCCCGCGATCCGTGCTGATCGTGCGGTAGTCAACCGCAAAGCGCAAGCCACTGGCTTCCATCCCCGGCCTCTCTACCGGGATGCTGTCGCGCAACGCCTTTTCCACCGTCGGTAGCGCCGCCATCAGCGCGCCTTCGTCCACCTGGTCGGCCAGCGCGCTATACCCGGCAATGCGGACCAGAGTGGCGACGTTTCCCTGCAGATAGTCCATCGCCCAGGCGATCGGATCCGATACCTTGGCCGTGTCCAGACGGAGCAGGTTGTTCTTGCCATCGGGGTCATAGTGGAAGTGCGGATCGTGCTCGAAGCAGTCGAAGCGCAAGAGCTGCACCGGCTTGTCCTCAACCTCGCCATAGATGCGTAGCGAGGGCCCATGATCGTTGGTCAAACTGCTATACCGGACGTTGAAGCATAGTCCTCCAACCTCAATCGTCAGTCCTTGTTCCGCCATGGCTCATTCTCCTATAGCATAGATACGCCTTACCGCTTAGCTGGATCCCGAACCTAGCCGATCTGATGGCTGGCGTCAACCCATCTTTTTCGGGACGTACACGTACAGAGTCGCCGGCGACGTTAGCTGTCAACGGACGACGGCGGATGGGACTATCGACGCCTAGGCGACATGCGCTCAAGTCGCCACATCGGCCAAGCTCTCAAGGACTCGGCAATAACTTATCCAAAACACGCTTCAGTAAGTTGCCTTGTTGTTCAGCTCGTTCATCGATTCTAGACAGTGTCTCGCGATTGGCGGCTATTTCGCTGCGCCAGCCTCTTACCTCCGCCGTCAGTGCACCCAGTTTTTTCACCATTTCATCCGAACGCGTGCTCAACGTGGCAAGTGACACCTGAATTTGGCCAACTGACTTGCTCAACTTAGGAACATCTTTCAATCGTTCTTTAACGCCTCCAACGCTAATCAACCCAGGTATGCCAATCGCCAGAATAGCGACAATAGCACCATAATCCTTCAACAAACTGAGCAACCATTTACCAAACGATGGCTTACCTGACGACGGTTCAGTTACGACTTTTTCCATTTGAGAAGATACTCCTTCTTGCGGTCTTTTATTTCCTACGGAAAATAGTTGGACTGTAACCGTTCAGGTAGCCAAAACGTCACGCTTGCGATGACATCACGGTATGGAAGCGAAAGGCCGCACTTCTCATCAGTAGATGGTCTTTTTCATGTGTTCGGGATAGCCACGATCATACTCGGCGCCATCAAAGTCGCCTTGGGAGAGCGCCTCAAGAATTTGTCCGGTGCTCGGCAGATCCGATCTTGGAATTTGTGCTTTTTCGCTCCACAGACGGGCGCGCACCAACGCTTTTTGACATTGGAAATAGACCCGTTCGACGGTGACCACGAGAACGCTCGTCGGGACTTTCCCTTGCATGGTGAAAGAGGCGCGCAATTCCGGGTCGGTCACAATGTCGGCGCGGCCGTTGATACGAAGCGTCTCACCGACGCCCGGAATGAGAAAGAGCAGAGAGATGCGCGGATCGCGCACGAGATTGCGCAGTGTGTCGAGACGGTTGTTGCCACGGCGGTCGGGAATGAGCACCGTCTTTTCATCGTGCACGCGGACGAATCCGGGCGGATCCCCTTTCGGCGAACAATCGAGGCCCTCGGGTCCGCTCGTCGCCATGACAACAAATGGAGCCTGGTCGATGAACGCGCGATAGTGATCCGAGATGTAATCAATCTCCTTGATCAGAGATCTGGCAAGGGGAGCGTCATACAGAGCTTCAAGCTGCTCGACCGACGTGACGCGATGTGACGAGGATATATCGGTGACAGAGTGTGCCATAACCGGGTGATCCTTATGTTTAAGAAAGCCAGTTTGCCATCGTGTCATCGATTTTATCGCATATTTGCAGAGCCGTCATCCGCATACGTCCCTCTCGGGCATGGTAGCCCCTCAGGCTTGGTGATACAATCGGGCCGACACGACGCACCTTGCTCCCCAACCCACCCACAAGGAAAAGGTGAATCATGCCCGAGTTGCCAGAAGTCGAACGCGGTCGTCGATTAGCCGCCTCCGTCGCCGAAAAGCGCACCATCGCCCAGGTGCATTGCGCCGAGGACCCGATCGTCTTTGAGGGTGTTGCGCCAGCGACCGTTCAGTGTCTGCTCCAACACAAAACCGTGGTCGCCGTCCGCCGCCGAGGCAAGCAGCTCTGGTTTGACCTCGATCAGCCTCCCCATCCCTTGTTTCATTTCGGTATGACCGGTGCGTTTCACACACCGGCCACCGAGTCCATACGCCTGAAGTCCGGTCCAAAAGAGCCCGGTTGGGAGTGGCCGCCGCGCTTTGCGAAGATTCACTTGTGTTTCGATGACGGCGGCGAGCTTATCATGACGAATGCCCGGCGCCTGGGACGCATTCGCTTGCGCCAAGATCCGCTGCATGAACCGCCCCTGAACCGATTGGGATTCGATCCGTTGCTCGATCTGCCGAGCCCTGAGACCTTTTCAACGATGCTTCGGAACCGGGGCGCCGTAGTCAAGTCATTGCTTTTAGACCAACGATTTGCCGCTGGCGTTGGCAATTGGATCGCCGATGAGGTGTTGTACCAGGCGGGAATTGCCCCGCAACGACGCGCCAATGCGTTGAGTGACGCTGAAGCGAAACGACTGCGCCGGACATTGCAAGCCGTGATCCGGACGGCGGTTGACGCCAACGCCAATGATGCCGACTATCCGACACACTGGCTTTTTCATCGGCGGTGGGGAAAACGCCAAGATGCGACGACGGCCCGCGGGGATGCGATCACATATCTGACCATTGGAGGGCGGACAACGGCCTGGGTACCGGCGGTGCAGGGCTGAGCGTGCATGCTTCGTCCAGGGACTTAAGCACCCGGACACCATCGGCTTCATCATGTTTCCACAGGCCATTATGAGTATTGCGAGGTGGGCCGTACTTTGACGAGTGTACGCGCCCCGACTTTCATGAGCGCCCGCGACGGCTGGGGATCAGCCCGGCCGTTCCGGAGCTGTTCGATAATGTTTTGCCGCAGGATGTCAATATCCTGTTGTAGCGTGTCGATTTTGCGCTGTGTGCTCAGAATAATGTCGACCCCGGCCAGATTGACGCCGAGTTCGCGAGTGAGGTGTATAATGAGCCGAATCCGCCGCACATTCCGCCAAGAATAAAGACGGGTATTGCCTTGGGTGCGGGCTAGGGTAATCAAGCCATGCCGTTCGTACAGGCGGAGGGTTTGCGCATGGATCGCGAACATCTTGGCGATGCTACTGATCGTAAACAAGGGGTCGTCATCGGACAGCATGGCTCCACCCCTCTTCCCCTCAGGCTTATTGGAGTGTGATGCCGGTTTCGGGCAGCTGCCGGAGCTGCGCGCGCGACCGTGATACGTACGTGCTCTCGGGAAAGCGGTCGACGATCATCCGGAAGACCCGTTGTGCTTTCGCGAAGTTTTCTTCCGCGCGATAACTCGCTGCTAACAGATATAACGCCACGTCCAGATCCGGGGCCGTGGGATGGACCTGGATCAGGTTCAACAAACGTCCGATGGCGGCATGATAGGCGCCTTTTCTGTAATAGAAGCGGGCTACGGACATTTCGTGCTCGGCCAAGCGCCGCCGCAGGGTGTGAATATGCGCCTCGGCATCGGCGACGAGCGGGTCCTGCGGGTACTTCCGACGCAGGTGTCGGAAAGCGCGTAGGGCCTCCTGCGTCTGGCGCTGATCGCGATCGTAGCGCTGTACCTGTTGCAGGCTACACATACCGATTTGATATTGCGCCCGGCTGGCGAGGGGATGCAGGGGATACAGCTCCAGAAATTTGTGGTACTCGAAACGTGCCTCCAAATAATTCTTTTCGAGATGGAGCGACTCGGCAATATTGAGCTGGGCTATTGCTTTGTAGGCGCTATCAGGAAATTTTTCCAAAAGTTCCTGGTAGTGCTCGCGGGCTTGCCGTTGGCGGTTACGATCGCGGTGGCTATCGGCCGCACGTATGTAGTCTTCGGGCGTCGTGGGCCGGTTGCGTTTGGCGCAGCCCCCAAAGACTAATGCACTAAGGAACAACATCGCGCTAACGGCACGTATCCACTGCGTCGCATGCATCATAGGCGAAGAGAATGATAGGTTATACTTAGGTTATTCGCGGCACGTATAGGCATTGTACTGCGCCTTGGGAAAAGCGGCAACCCCCTTGACGAGGTAGGGGGTGCGTGCTATGTTGAGTATTCATAGCTAACTATCTATTCTGTGCGAGTTAGGCTAACTTCTCAGAGCCGTTGTAGGGTGCATATGCCGAGGGTGTTGTCACAGCATGCAAGGGGCATGAAGGTCACAGCGGAGGCGCTGATCCTTGGCATTGATACCACGGATCCAGCTGACTGCGTCGCCCTTGTCCAGGGTGAACATCGACTGGCCGCGATCTCCGTGCGTCAGCCTGCAGCGGCGTCACGCCCACTCCTACGTCTCATTGATGTCCTGTGTACCCAGGTCGGATGTGGACTTGCCGATATTACGGCCTTGGCGGTGAACGTGGGGCCAGGGGCGTTTACCGGGTTGCGTGTGGGGCTTGCTACGGCCCAGGGGTTGGCTCTCGCCTACGATAAACCTCTTGTCGGCGCTACGGCCTTTGAGGCCCTGGTGGCGTTAGTGCCGCATTGGCAAGAGGCCATGTGTCCGGTCGTGCAGGCTCGCAAGGGGGAAGTATACGCGGCGCTATATCGCCGTCAGGATCAGGGGATGCACGAGGTGGTGCCGGGCATGGTCGTGACGCCGGCTGCCTTATGCGCCTGTATCCATGAACGGACCTTGTTTATAGGCAGTGGAGCGACTGCTTATGGTGCGGAGTTGATCGCCGCATTGGGGGAGCGTGCCGTCTGTATGGAGATGATCGAGGCGGAAGCGGGGCTAGCGGTCAGTGTGGCGCGTCTTGGGGGCGCGCGCCTGCAGACGGCTGGGTCTGAATCGCTACCCGTGCCACAACCGCTGTATATCCGCCCGGCGGATGCGCGGTTGCCGCGGATTGCTGCCAATGCAGCAGGTGTGACGCCATAGGGGGATTTGTCTGGCTCCGGTGGCGTGCGTGCATGTTGTGTGATATCTGGCACAAGGAGGGCTACACATGCTGGATGGAGTTGACGCGGCGTTGATCGAGCGGACGAAGCGGGAAAATGACGAGTTTCGTCAACTGCTTGAGGAGCACCAAGGATACGAAGAGCAACTTGGGAACTTCAACGAACAGTCCTATTTGACGAATGCTCAGGAGGTGGAGCGTAAGCGCTTGCAAAAACTCAAACTGCTGGGCAAAGATCGGATGATTGCCATTCTGAGCCGATATGGCGCGTCCTGAGTATACCGGCTATGGCCTGCAGCAACAGCGGAATGAACAACCAGGCGGCTCCAGAGGGCGCGGTCCATGCAGGCTGTGGGGCTAGGAGCTCTAGCCTGCGGAGGGCGAAGGGGGTCCCGTGTGACTGATATTGCGGGCAAGAGAAAGGGAAAGCCATGAATGGCGCAGATATTTTTGTTGAGAGTTTGCGCAAGGAAGGCGTGGATACACTTTTTGGTCATCCGGGAGGCGCCATTCTCCCTATTAATGATGCGCTATATCGCGCCGGAATGCGGACGGTGCTGACACGGCATGAGCAAGGGGCCGTCCATATGGCCGAAGGCTATGCCCGAGCCTCGGGCAAACCCGGGGTCGTCTTGGTGACGTCGGGACCTGGGGGCACCAATATCGTCACCGGTCTGACCAATGCGTTCATGGATTCGACGCCCATTGTGGTGTTTACCGGCCAGGTGCCGACCGGGGTGATCGGCAATGATGCCTTTCAGGAGGCCAATATTGTTGGGATCACGCATTCGTGTACGAAACACAATACCCTGGTCCGGGATGTACGGGAGCTGGCGAGCACGATCAAGGAGGCATTCTATATTGCCTCCACCGGGCGGCCGGGTCCGGTGTTGGTGGATATTCCCAAAGATGTCTCGCAGGATGCGTGTGATTTTACCTACCCTGAGACGGTGCAGCTCCGGGGCTATAAGCCGACGGTGAACGGCCATGCTGGCCAAATTCGTCGGGCGGCGGAGATGCTTGCGGAGGCGGAGCGGCCCGTCTTGTATGCGGGGGGTGGAGTGGTGCTCTCCGGGGCGTCGGCGGAATTGCGCCAACTTGGCGAGTTGACGGCTACGCCCGTGACCAATACCTTGATGGGATTGGGTGGTTTTCCCGGCGTCCATGAACTCTGGCTCGGCATGCTCGGCATGCATGGCACGGCGACCGCCAATATGGCCATGGATCAGGCGGATTTGGTGGTGGCCATTGGGGCCCGTTTTGATGATCGGGTCACGGGGAATCTGGAGGAGTTCTGCGTCGGGGCCAAGTTCATCCACATGGATATCGATCCCTCCTCGATTGGTAAAAACGTCAAGGTGGATTTGCCCATTGTGGGCGATGTCAAATCGTGCTTGCAACAGTTGCTGCAGGCCGTGCAGACGACCCGGAAGGATTGGCGTGCGGATCATCGGGAATGGTTGGAGCAGATTGAAGGGTGGAAGGTAAGGCATCCTTTGCGTTATGCGCAGGAGCCCGATGGGGAACTGATGCCGCAGTTTGTCTGTGAGCAGATTTATGACGTGACGCAAGGCAACGCCATTATTACGACGGAAGTCGGCCAGCATCAGATGTGGGCGGCTCAATTCTACCATTTCACCAGCCCGCGCAAATGGATCACATCAGGCGGCCTCGGGACCATGGGATATGGCTTTCCGGCTGCCATTGGCGCGCAGGTCGCGTTTCCCGATGCCGTCGTCATCGATATTGCGGGCGACGGCAGTTTTCAGATGACCTCACAGGAGCTGGCCACGGCGGTGCAATACGATGTGCCGGTGATTGTGGCGATTCTGAATAACCATAGTCTCGGGATGGTGCGCCAGTGGCAGCAATTCTTCTATGACGGGCGCTACGCCGATACCAGTCTGGAGGTGAGTCCGGATTACGTCAAGCTGGCTGATGCCTACGGCGCCCTTGGCTTGCGCGCGACCCAACCCGATGAGGTGCGGCCCAGACTGGAAGAGGCGATTCAGGCGCGCCGGCCTGTGGTGATTGATTTTCACGTCAAGATGATGGAAAACGTCTTTCCCATGATTCCCTCTGGGGGGTCGATTAAAGATATGTTGCTGGCGTAGGTGAGAGGAACATGCCGACAGATCATGCGGTCGTACACCGGCACACCTTTGCGGTGTTGGTGGAAAACAAGTTCGGTGTACTGGGGCGCATCACCGGTTTATTCAGCGCGCGTGGGTTTAACATCGAGAGCTTGAGTGTGGCCGAAACCGAAGATCCAACGGTCTCGCGTATTACGTTGGTGACGGAAGGGGATGACAACATTCTCGAACAGGTCAACAAGCAGCTCAACCGCCTCATTGACGTGATCAAAGTGACCGATCTCAGCGAAGAGCCCCATGTGGATCGTGAACTCGTGCTGATTAAGGTCTATGCCGAAGCGGAGATGCGGGCGGAGGTCCTGCGCCTTGCCGATATCTTCCGGGCTAAGGTGGTCGATGTGACCGCGAAAACGTATGTCCTCGAAGTCACAGGCGACGAGGAGAAGATTCGCGCCGTGATCGATTTGCTCAAGCCATTGGGGATCAAGGAGGTGGTTCGGACAGGGAAAATTGCTATCGCCCGGGGGCAACGCGTGCTATAATCAGCCATTGTGCTTCCAGCCCGTGGCGAATCGTGATCGAGAGTCTCAGCGTGAGTAAGCGCCATGCGTGAAGGGAGTACAAGGCATGACCATTGGCCAGCTGTGGCGGATACCGCTGGCGCCAGAGGGGTTACCGTTTATCATCCCGTGTGCTGGATTTGTGGTGCTGAGTCTGCTCCTGAGATGGTGGGCCGTGGCTGCTGTGGGTGGAATGGTTACCATCTGTATCGCTGCCTTTTTTCGCGATCCTGAACGCCAGGCGCCATCGTTGCCCGGCGCTGTTGTTGCGCCTGCTGATGGCCGTATCATGGAGGTTGTCAAAGAGCCGGAGGGATGGCGCATCAGTATCTTCCTTTCAATATTTAATGTGCATATCAATCGCGTACCATATGATGGCAAAGTGCGAGCGATCACCTATACACCTGGGCAGTTTCGGGCTGCGTATCGCCAGGAAGCTTCCCGGGTTAATGAAGCCAATAGCCTCACCCTTGAGCATCAGCCTTATACATTTGTGGTGAAACAGATTGCCGGCGTCTTGGCGCGACGCATTGTCTGCCGTGTGCAAGCGGGAAGTGTGTTGGAAAAGGGCCAGCGTTATGGTCTCATTCGGTTTGGCTCTCGTACTGACCTGGTCCTGCCGCTTGAGGCGGATATTGCGGCAAAAATCGGGGATATCGTCAGGGGAGGGGAAACTGTTCTCGCTATCCTGAAGGAACCGCACAACATATGAAAAAAGGTATCTATCTCCTTCCCAATCTCTTTACGACGGGCAACCTCCTATGTGGGTTTTTGAGCGTCATTGCGTCGATCAATGAGCAATATGTGCAAGCCGCGTTGGCCATCCTCATTGCCGTCGTGCTCGATTGCCTGGATGGTAAAGTGGCGCGTATGACCAAATCTACGAGCGCGTTTGGTCTCGAGTACGATTCGTTGGCGGATTTATTGTCCTTCGGGTTGGCGCCGGGCCTATTACTCTATGCCTGGACCTTACGTCTCTTTGGTCCCATTGGCTGGCTTGCGGCCTTTGCTTTCCTCATCTGTGGCGCTTTGCGCTTAGCACGGTTCAATGTGCAGGCGGCGACCAGCCAGCGTTCGACTTTTATCGGGTTACCGATCCCTGCAGCAGCCGGTGTCATTGCTTCGACCGTCTTGCTGAGCCAGCAATTTTACGGCGATCTGGCGAGTGTCGACCCGGGGCGTCTCCTGTCGATGGTGGTAACGATGTTCGTACTTGCCTTACTCATGGTGAGCAATGTGCGGTATCGTAGTTTTAAGCATTTGCGCCTGAGACGTACATGGCCTGTGCCTCTCCTGGTTGGCGCGGCCTTGGCGATCCTTGTGATTGCGATCATGCCAGCGTTGGCGCTGTTTCTGACGTTTTTTATCTACGCGCTCTCTGGACCGATTGAAGCCCTCATGCGGCGGAAAAAGCCTAAAGAAGAGGTCGTGACTGCCGAGCAGTGAGTACCGGACACCATGACATTCATAGCTTTCCGCTGGCAAAATGCCGCAACCCATTTTGTCCGGAAACGTAGACCGTTGGTATAGGCATCGCTGTGTAGTCTGTCTCTCCACAGCTCACGATATCCATCTTGATAGATTCCTCTCTTGTCTCTGCTCCGTAGTACTAAGTACCTGGACAAAATTAGCTACATCGTTTTTCCAGAGGAAAAATATGAATATAGTTTTGTTCGGGCACTTATGACGCTTTGTAGCAGCCGATGAGGCGTACGCGTATAGGCGTGCGTCTGCTATCATGGGCATGGGTCATATTGGCCTGCGATCTGGTTTCGCGATGGTTACACTCAAGTATGAGAGAAGATATGCCGCTGTGCTTGGGGGGCGCTAGGTCCTGACGTGAAGGCGTCAGGCCATGTGGCGGTGTATCTCGTATGGCGTACCGCAAATGCGTGAGGAGATGATGATCCCGATAGCGTTGCGCTTCCGGCGCTCAAACGGCTCCCGGAGGCCTGCCAGTGAATCCTCGAGAACTGTGGAGGAGAGTTGACGTCAGCATGCAAACCTTGATGCAGAAAATTACCGAGCGTTCCGCACACGATTTTTCAGCTCACCAACACCCCCAAAATTATCGGCGGTGTGACTGAGGCGTGCACCCTGGTCGCCCAGCGTTTGTACGAACAAATCATCGGCACCGTGGTGCCCGTCAGTTCCAGCCGCGCCGCCGAGATGGTCAAGCTCCTTGAAAATACGTTCCGCGCGGTCAATATCGGCCTAGTCAATGAGGTCGCGCTCATGTGTGATCGTCTGGATATCGATGTCTGGGAGATTATCGACGCCGCCTCGACCAAGCCGTTCGGATTTATGCCGTTTTATCCCGGCCCTGGCCTCGGTGGACACTGTATTCCGCTGGACCCGCATTACCTGGCCTGGAAGCTGAAAACGCTCGATTACCGGGCGCGCTTCATCGAACTGGCGGATGATATCAACACCAGTATGCCGCACCATGTGGTGACTCGTGTGGGGGATGTACTCAACGACGTACACAAAAGTATCAAGGGCTCTCGACTGCTGGTGCTGGATATTGCATTACAAGCCGGACACCAACGATTTGCGGGAATCACCGGTTCTCGAAGTCATGCGCCTGTTGCGGGATAAAGGCGGTGAAGTCTGCTTTCACGATCCCTACATTAGCACGGTGGACCTCCCGGGACTGCGCTATACGGAGTTGAGTGAGAACCTCTTGAACTGGGCGGATTGTGTCATTACCACCACCCATCATAGCACGTATGATTATCACTGGATCGTTGAGCATGCCCAACTGATTGTGGACACGCGTAACGCCACGCGAGAGATCTCGCTCGCTCGCGCGAAAATTCACAAACTATAGTTGGTGCATGGGCATACCTCAGGACAAAGGGAGCATTGTGGCACATTGCTTGGTGACGGGCGGAGCAGGTTTTATTGGCTCACATCTCGTGCATGGCCTCGTGCGTCAGGGGCATCGCGTACGTGTGCTGGATGATTTAGCCACGGGCGCCTCACGCAACGTGCAGGCCGTATGTGATCAGCTCACCGCAGAGAACCTGGCGGGGACAGTGGAAATGATGGAAAGGAGTATCTTAGACTCATCGACGCTTGCCACGGCAATGGGTGGCATCGACTATGTGTTTCATCAGGCTGCCTTACCATCCGTAGGGTTTTCGTTGCAGGAGCCGGTGCGTAGCAATCGGGTCAATGTCGAGGGCACACTCCAGGTCCTGATCGCGGCGCGTGACGCCGGGGTCAAACGGGTGATGTACGCCGGATCGTCGTCTGCCTACGGGGATAGTCCCACGTTGCCTAAAGAGGAAGAGCGGCCGCCCAATCCGCTATCGCCGTATGCCGTGGCCAAGTTGACCGGAGAACAGTATTGCCGTGTATTCACGCGTGTGTATGGCTTAGAAACCGTCATCTTACGATACTTCAATGTTTTTGGACCCCGCCAAAATCCTGCGAGTCAATACGCCGCGGTGATTCCCGCCTTCATCGCCGCTCTATTACAGGGCAAACCGCTCCAGGTATTCGGCGATGGCCATCAATCGCGGGACTTTACGTATGTCGGCAACGTGGTCCATGGCAATATCCTGGCCATAACGGCGCCGAACGGCGCCGGTGAAGTCATCAACCTGGCGCTTGGTGGCCGTACGAGTCTGTTACAACTCATTCGCTATCTCGAAGACTTGAGCCAGTGCCGCGCGCAGATTGAATTCCTCCCCCCACGTGCAGGCGATGTGCGCCATTCGCAAGCCGCTATAACGCGGGCTAAAGCGCTCTTGGGCTTTGAGACCCAGGTCGATATCCAACAAGGCTTGACGCATACCCTCGCCTATTACCGCCAGCAAGTCAGGACGGCGACCAGTCTGTAATGTTCATATCGTCTTCTTCAGCGGGTTTGACATAACATGAGCGACCTTGTCCAAATGGAAAAGAGAAAGACCATACAAACTACTTATGCCGCCGCCTTTGGCTTCGTGGCCCGCGGGTTCTTCGGGGTCTCGTCGTCCTGGTTTTCTGACGCGGAGGGCTCTTCCCGCTTCTCCTTTGGTAACACCGCCGGTTTCGCTCTGGCTTCGGGCGTAGCAACCTTGCCGCCCTTCAGGAGTGTGCCGAGTTGATCGCGATGCTTGGCCATGAAAAAGGACAAGTTATCGAGTGTATCATCGGCAATGTCGATCTCAGCAGTTTGCAGAAATGCATAGAGCCGCTCGGCGACATCTAGCATTTTGTCATAGGCTTCGGCCTCTTTTTTGGTGCTAAAGATCATATCTTCTTTTCCGTTTCGTACGACCACATACTTCACCAGGATAGCCATAACGTGCTTTCTCCATACAGCATAGCATATATTGCGCGCTGGGTTCAGCGCAGGTTACGCACAACACCGACGCCGACGCCTTCGATGACCAGTTCATGGCGCTTCAGGTCGATCTCCATCGGCGTATAGTCAGCGTTTTCCGGATGTAACCAGACTCGGTCGTGTACACGCGTAAAGCGCTTGACCGTCACCTCATCTTCCAGGCGTGCGACGACAATCTGGCCGTTGCGGGCTTCTGCAATGCGATGCACGGCGAGCAGGTCGCCGTCGAGAATGCCAGCGTCGCGCATGCTCATACCTTGGACCCGCAGCAGATAGTGAGCACGCGGCATGAACAAGTCAGCACAGGCATACTGCCCCTCGAGGTTTTGCTCGGCCAGGATGGGCGTGCCCGCTGCAACGCGCCCCACCAGTGGCAATTCTTGCCCCTGATCCTCAGAGGCATCGAGCAGTCGGATGTTACGGTTACGACCACTTCGCACTTCAACATAGCCTTTGCGAACTAGAGCCTTGAGGTGATCCTCGACCGCATTGGCGGAACGCAGCCCCAGCATCTGAGCGATTTCCATACGAGTTGGCGGCATGCCCTGTTCCCGCAGATAATCGCGGATGAGGTCAAGGATTTGTTGTTGACGGTGTGTAAGAGGTTTCATAACACTGTATATATATACAGTGTTATGAAAAAATGCAAGAGCTATCTTCTGGAAAAATTCATTCGCTCTGACTGTTTTCGCCTCGCCAGCCATTTGTCGCCAGCACACATGTCGCCTCCTTGCAGCGCGCAAGTCATGACATTTCTTGGCTATAGGCTGGGTGTGCGTGGGAAGGCAGCCGGATCGGTGACCCGCAGTCCGTGAAAAAAATCGGGAACGACGTGTGCCTAAACAATTACTCCTGAGTTGTATATTATCCGGCATTTTAGACACACGTCTCCCGTCAGTGCCAAAAACCAGGTTTAAACTCGCCGACATCCGTCACGGCTTATGCCTCTTGCGGTTGCCTGCCGGGGTGATGGGCCATCGGTGCGCGAGGGGCATCCGGGGTGCGCCCGAGGTGTCGCATGGCCGGCATCATCGCACCGGGCTTCAGACGGTCGATATCCTTCAACAACGCTTGAGCCCGTACCGCCTTGACCGTGTGCATCGGGTCAAGGTCAGACCGAGCAGGCATCCGGTTCCCCTGTTGGGATGAATCAAGAAGGGAACCTGATCGGATGCTGGCTCGATTGGACTTGCCTGAGACAGGACCGCCAGTCGGGGAACGGAACTCTGGGAGAAGCGGTATCCGCACTGACGACTCAGGAGCCCTTTACAAAAGGGGAACAAAACCGCTTACCTGGGCACAATCGGCAGCGTTATGTGGGAAGGATGCTGCGTGTTGTGCAAGATGGTCTGCATCGCCGGCCTGAACCCGGCATCCTCCGCAACGCACCCCCCGGTGTTGGTATTGCGGTCGAAACGTGGGAAGTTGCTGCTCGACACCTCGACCCGGATCTGGTGCCCCTGTTTGAAGACATTGCTCGTTGCCCACAGATCGATCGTGTAGCGATAGACCTGGCCAGGCTCCACTGGGCTTGCGGTCGCGGTGGATTCGCGATACCGCGCGCGGATGATCCCATCGGTGAGGTTCCGCGCACAGCCGTGCTCGCACACATCCACTAACTTGGCCGTAAAATCGGTATCCGGCGCTGATGTCGCGGCCCAGAGGGTGACGCTGATCGGCCCTGTCACTTCGATATCGCGCGCCAATGGCGTCGTCGAATACACCAGCACATCCTCTCGCGCCTCGATCTCCTGCTGATCAAAAGCGCCATTGGCCATAAAATAGGCGTTACAGCAGAGGGGGCCACCCCGGGTTGGCACCGGGTCGGCGGGATTGTAGAGGAACACGTCAGGCGGCTCCTCGCCGGGAGCCTCGGGGCTCAAGGCGCCGTTGCCTCGGAGCGAGTTGGCCTTGCCCTGGCTATGAAAGTAGTACTTGACGTCCTGGGCTCTGGCCAGCGGCCATTCCGGCTCGTCCCGCCAAACATTATCGCCCATGACAAAAATCCGCACGGGCGGTTCGTCCATGATGCCGTTGTCCATGCCCTTGAGCCAGTAATCGAACCACCGGAAATGGATGCCATCCAGGTCAATCGCCAAGGGGTCCGAGCCCAGGCCAAAGTAATGCTCCCCGGTGATGCCGGGACCGCGTGCGGACCCGTGCTGCCAGGGGCCGATCAAGAGTTTCTGCCCGTTTCTGGCGTCCTCTGTGGCGCCCTGGTCTCGCATTCCCAAGTAGTTGCGGATCGTACCACCCAGGAAGATGTCATACCAGCCGCCAACGTTGTAGGCGGGAACGCCAATCTGAGAATGGTGGTCCTCAATACACCACGGTTTCCAGTAGTCATCGTACTCCGGATGGGCCAGCCAATCGTAAAAATAATCCGCCAAGCCGTCTTGCAGGTGTGGGAACTTGTTCAGGGGCAGGAAGGTGAATGCGGATTCCATACCATCGATTGCCGCAAGCAACTGCCGCTGCCGCTCCTGGGGAAGAGTCAGGCGGGCGGAGAGGTTGCGGAAATTGGCCAGCGTCAGATTGCCCATGGTCCACGAGACGTTGAACCCCAGCTCGAAAGCCCCGCCTTGATAGGCCCAACCCTCGTGGTAGTTGGACGCCGTGACCCGGGGCATAATCGCCCTGAGATGGGGCGGGCGGGTCTTGGCCGCCAGCCACTGTGTAGCGCCGACGTAGGAGGAACCGAACATACCGACCTTGCCCGACGACCAAGACTGTGCTGCGGCCCATTCCACCGTATCGTATCCGTCGTTGACCTCGTCGCGAAAGGCGTAGAATTCGCCCTCCGACGTATGCCGCCCACGGGTGTCTTGAATGACGACGGCAAAGCCGTGGTCGGCTGCTTTGAGGGGATCGAGCATGGCGCGGGCTAAGGTTTTGTCATACGGCGTGCGTTGCAAGATGACGGGGAACGGCCCAGTCCCGTTAGGCCGGTAGACATCGGCGTATAACGTGGCGCCGTCCCGCATAGGCACGGCGTTGTTGGTTTCGACCTGCAAAGAAGCGGATGCGGGCATGGTATGCCTCCTGTGTCATCGAAGCGTGGTCGCTCGTGTGATGCCGCCAAAGGGATGATCTCGGCGTTAGAATACCATTGTCCATGTCGACCCGTCTATCGCCCCACGGCCGCGATGTGTTACCATCGCCTTGCTTGAGAGAAATCGTATGTACGAGACAGGCATGGTAGGTATGTGAAGGAGGCGAGGGCATGCGGTTAGCGGGTAAGGTCGCGATGATTACGGGTGCGGCAAGCGGTATGGGAGCAGTCGAAGCGAGTATGTTCGCCAAAGAAGGCGCGAAGGTCGTCGTGGCCGACCTCCTGGAAGATAGCGGGAGCCAGGTGGTCGCCGACATCACCGCGGCTGGTGGGGATGCCCGGTTCGTGCGGCTCGACGTCACGGACGAAGACGAATGGCGGGAGGCGGTTTCCACTGCGGCCGCGACATTTGGCAAACTGGATATCCTGGTCAATAATGCCGGTATCAGTGGCTCCGCGCGCGGCGACCTGATGGATACCGAGGCTTGGGATCAGCTCATGGCGATCAACGCCAAAGGCGTCTTTTTGGGAATCAAATACGCCGTTCCCGCCATGCAGCAGGCAGGCGGCGCCATCGTCAATATCTCGTCCATCTCAGGATTTGCCGGCCAAGATTACACCCATATGGGCTACAATGCCTCCAAGGGCGCCGTACGTATTGTGACGAAGTCCGCAGCGGTGCAGTTCGCCAAGGATGGTATCCGGGTGAACTCCGTGCACCCGGGCATTATGCCCCCGATGCGAACATCGGTCGTCAGTGCGGAGCCGGAACGGCGCCGGCAGATGATCGCCGCGGTGCCCATGGGCCGCGAAGGCCGGCGGGAAGAAGTTGGCTATGCCGTGTTGTTTCTCGCCTCGGATGAAGCCTCCTATATTACGGGCACGGAATTGGTCGTCGATGGCGGTTTCCTGGCTCTATGAGGGGGTGAGATCACATTCGGAGATTCAGAAGGCTCGACCATGTCTGAAAACCGTGATTCGCATATCAACGCTATGCCGTTGCCGCCGGACGTGTATGGTGGAGCCATCAAGCGTTTCCTGCACTATTATGAGGTCGCTGCCAAAAGCGCGGGTCTCGCCTTGCTGCGAGAGATTATCGCCCATTATGCCAACCTGCCCTACGAGAATTTGAGCAAAATTATTAAACTCAACCAGTGTCCGCAGACGCCTGATAAAATCAGACTTCCCGATGAAGTCATGGAAGATCATCTGGCCAAGGGGCTGGGCGGTACATGTTTCGCGTTGACTTTTTTTCTCGAACACATTGTGCGGTACAGTGGCTTTCGATGTTACAAGATCATGGCTGATATGCATGCCGGGGACAATATCCATTGTGCCTTGATCGTCTGGGTAGATCAGATGAAATATCTGGTGGATCCGGGATATTTGCTGACCGAGCCCATGCCGTTATCGTCGGAGAAACCCGTCATGCAGGTCACCGAGACCACAGGGGTTGAACTGAGGTACGATCCCGCAGGGCGAGTTTACCATCTCTATACGTTTAACCAAGCAGACAAAAAATGGCGTTATCGATTTCTAGATCGAGACGTATCGAACGACAACTTTTTTCAATACTGGCACGACTCATTTTATAAAACCGCGATGAACGCGCTGCAACTGACTCGTATTTATAAACACGGCTACATTTATGTCAGGAACTATTTTATGAGAGAAACAACGCTCATCGGTAAGAAAAATTACAATCTCAAAAAGAATTACCATGAGAAATTGCATAACATTTTTGGAATCCATCCGACTTTTGTTGAAGAAGCCAAGTCTGCTCTACAAGAGAATTTGACACGCCAGAATGCACAGATCAATCAACAATCATATATAGATAGATGACCATATGGCACTTCCTGTGGCAGTAGATAAAGTCAAGCTCTTTATAGGTATTTTATATTCACATGATGAAACCTTAAGAAGATCGCATGAGTTATTAGAACAACATTATGGTAGAATCGACTACCGAAGTGAATCTTTTCGTTTTGATGTCACGCATTATTATGAACAGGAAATGGGTTCTAACCTCTACAGAATGTTTATCTGCTTTCAGTCTTTGATCCTTCCCGACCGGATTGCCCGCATTAAACTCGAAACCAACGCCATCGAAGACGCGTTGGCCATCAACGGTCAACGCACGGTCAATCTGGATTGTGGCTACATGGATTATTTCAAAGTTGTACTCGCCTCGACCAAATTCGCCGGTCCGAAAATTTATTTGTCCGACGGGATTTACGCGGATATGACGTTGCGCTATGAAAAAGGTCAATTTTACCCGTATGACTGGACGTTCGCCGATTTTAAACTCGGACGTTATGACCGATTTTTTCGCATTGCCCGCGAGAAGTATAAGATTGAACTCAGAAAGTTGAGAAAGGCGGGGGCCACACCATAAGCTCCAACATTCAACCCACGCTTTCGCGGCGCGTTGGTTTTCCCCCTTTCGCCAAGGGGGACAGGTGTGATGGTATGCAGGAACTTAAAACAGAGCGATCGGATTGACCGGGGAGCCGGTCACGTTCTGCAGGCGCAAGGGGCCGAGCGTTAACATGAACGTGTAGCGATTCCGCTGCTGGCAGGCCTGGGCTAATTGTTCCAGGTTGGCATTATCAATCAGCCACATTCCCAACGCTACCAGCGACACGGTGTGCAGAGGCGTCGCGATATTGGGATAGTGACTCGGGCGCACATCGTTTGACGTATCAGTGCTGAGCATCGCCACACCGCGTTCTTTGAACCAGGGCGTACAGGCCACTTGGCAAGCGGTCATCGGTTCCGTGCCAGGAACAGGACCCTGCTCCAGAATCTTGCGGTAGTTGCCGGTGCGAACGAGCAGAATGTCGCCCTCTTCTACGCGCACGCCGGCTTGTTGCTCGGCAGCGTCTAAGTCGTCAGGCATCACCGGCGCATCGGGCGCTAGCCAGTCGACACCGCGTACCTTGGGAATGTCTAGCAACACGCCGCGCGTGACAATACCATCACCCGCGAGTTCGATCGCGTGCGACTGCGCCCCCTCACGAGACGTGACCAGACTCGCGGGCTGGCCGTTGTACATGGCGCCCTGCCACGAGTAGTGCGATAAGGCGTCAATATGCGTAATGGTTTGTCCATGAAAGACCATGCCGATAAACTCAGCTGCCCCACGTCGCGTCCGGCGCCGTTCAGGTGGGTCCGTATCGCGTCCTTCACCACTGTCCACCATATGACGCTGCACCTGGTACGTGACATCTGGTGTGATCTCGGTCGTAATCGGCCGGGCGCAACTCACGGTGATGCCATCCTGAACAAGCGCCGCCGCTTGTTTGCGCTTTTCCGGGGTAATGAAGTTCAAACATCCATGTTGATCGTCTTTGCCCCAGCGCCCCCAGTTGCTCAGCGACGTCATCCATGCAACGACCTGCTCTTCGGAAGGAATCGTGGCGGCCATGATCTTCGCTCCTTCTGATGGAGTTTCGAGGCTTCGCATCGCTCTACGTTAAAAAGGGTATAATAAAGTTCTTAGCTGCAAGCTATCAGCTATCAGCTATCAGCTATCAGCTAAAACGCTGGAAGAAAATCTTGCATCTTCTTTTTTAGCTAACAGCTAACAGCTAATAGCTAACAGCTATTAGCCCTTTCGGACCAGCTTCTGCAAGGAACGGACTTCCCGTGGCGGATTGAGTTTGCTCCCGGTATGCGTCCAAGATACTTCCCCCACATAAATATCACCTCGCGAGTCGATGCAGATACCGTGCGGGGCGATGAATTGGCCGGGTCCTTCTCCTTCCGGCTGGTTGCCCAGACGTGCCAGGAGAGTGCCTTGGGTATCGTAGATACTGACCCGTAGCCCCAGATTAAGCCCCTGCGCATTCGGACCGATGGGCGCGCCGAGTTCACCGATATAGGTCAGATCTGCAGCTTGGTCGATATAGAGACCGCAGGGCCGCGCCATGTTGACCCACTGGGTTTCAAATTTACCATTGGCATCGAAGACCTGGACGCGGTGGTTCTCCCGGTCGGCCACGTAGACCCAGCCTTCTTTGTCGGTCGCAATATTATGGGCGATGTTGAATTGGCCTGGATCCGTCCCTGATTCGCCCCAGGAAAAGAGCAACTTGCCCTCAGGGGAATACTTGTGCACGCGGGCGTTGCCATAGCCATCAGACACATAAAAATCCCCATTCCGAGGATCGATGGCGACGTGGGTGCAGCGGTTGAAGGGATTCCCACTCATAAACGGGGCGGGTGTACCGCTTATCCCCAGCGTGAACAAAACGTTACCATCCAGGGTACATTTGCGGACGGTGTGATCGCCGTCGTCCGTACAGAACATGGTATCGTCAGGCCCCATCGTAATGCCGTGGGCGCGGGGATACGTCCCCTCGCCCCAAGACCGCAGGAAGTTCCCATCGCGGTCGAAGACCATCATCGGGTGCTCACCCCGATTGAAGGCGTAGACGTTGTCGTTGGCATCTACGCCAACTGCGGCCACTTCCCGAAACGACCAACCAGCAGGCAGTTTTGCCCAGTTTTCTACCACCTCGTAGGTAAACGCTGCTGTCCCCAATGCAACCATGTGTCACCTCGCGGGTTTATCGTGATGCTTTATTTTCGTGAAGATACGTTTGGCGATTGTAACACCAATAGATCGTAATGCAACGGTAAGAATCGACGTGGTGACGTGCGGCGGCGCAGCCGCAGGAACAGGGCTTAGATGTGGCGAACGTACCTGGTCATGAGGCGTGGAACAGCAGCGGGAGAGGATGCCTGGGCACGACGGAACAGCGTGATCCGGTTGGCCTTGGCAACCTGAGGACAACGCTCAGGATGGCATAGCTCCGACAGGGGTGTCGGATGAGGTATCACTCTTGCTGGGCGCTATCCACTTTTGCAGCATGGCCAACAAGTCTTCGCGATACACGGGTTTGCTGACATAATCGTCCATGCCTGCTGCTAAGCAGGCGTCGCTATTACCCTGAATCGCATGGGCCGTCATCGCAATGATAGGCGTACGATCACCGCTGGCAGCCTCGTAGGCGCGAATGGCTGCAGTAGCGGCATAGCCATCCATTTCCGGCATCTGACAATCCATGAAAACGAGATCGTAGGCGGTATGGGTCAGCGCGTTCACCGCCTCCCTGCCGTTTGCCACGACGTCGACGCGACAGCCGAGCTTTTCCAGCATACTCACAGCGACTTTCTGGTTGACAATATTGTCTTCTGCAACGAGTACTCTGGCGCGAAGCTGCTGACGGGCCTCAGCTAGGCTGTGACGCGTGATCATTGGGGCCGGGGGATGTATGCTGGTTCCGCCCAGGATCGTCATGAGACACTCGTGCAAATGCGCTTGGCGTATGGGTTTGGTCAGGTAGGCGGCAATCCCGGCGTCTCGCGCCTCGGCCCCCTCGCCTCGGTGCCCTATGGAACGCAGCAGTACCAGAGATACCGAAGCTAGGATCGGATCGGCCTTAATCGCCTGGGCTAAGACGAGGCCATCCATGCCGGACATGTGCTTGTTGAGGATGCCAAGCGCGTAAGGGTGACCCTCTTGGTGTGCGGTCCGCATTTTCGCGAGCGCGCTTCGGTCGTCCTCAACACAGTCCACCTGCATCCCCCAGGCCGTGAGCTGTTGTTCTAAGCTGAGGCGGCTCGTGACGTTATCAGCCACGCATAGCACGCGGACACAGTGCAACTGTGTGACGTCGAAAACGGCCGCATCCGATGTGACGGGCTGTTTCATCAGCCGTACGGTGAACCAGAACGTGCTTCCTCGGCCGAGCTCACTCTCCACTCCGATGTGGCCTCCCATCATTTCTGCCAGCTTTTTTGAGATCGCCAGACCTAGACCTGATCCGCCATATTGGCGGGTCGTCGAGCCGTCCGCTTGCGAGAAGGATTGAAAAAGCTGTTGGACAGAGGCCGGCGCGATACCAATGCCGGTATCGGTCACGGTGAAATGGATCACAGCATCATGAGCGGTCTCGGTATCAAGACTGACGCCGCCGACGACCTCTCCCGTGTGGGTGAACTTCACCGCATTCCCCACCAGATTGACCAGCAGCTGCCGCAGCCGCCCCGGATCGCCTGAAACCGGTGTCGGCACGCCCGCACGAACGAGGCTTGCCAGCTCTACGCCTTTCCGGTGGGCACTCTCAGCCAGTAGTTCCAACACGTCTTCCACCGTTGTGCGCAAATCAAAGTCAATCGTTTCCAGCGCCAGCCGGCCGGCTTCGATTTTCGACACATCCAAAATATCATTGATCAGCGTGAGCAGGGCGTCCCCCGATCTGCGGATGGTCTCGGTGTACTCCCGCTGCTCAGCGTCCAATGCCGTATCCAACAAGAGCCCTGTCATGCCGATGACGCCATTCATCGGGGTGCGGCTCTCAGGCTCATATTGGCAAGAAATTCGCCCTTCGCTTTGCTGGCGGCCTCAGCAGCCTCCTTGGCCTTGTGCAAAGCTTCCTCGGCTCGTTTGCGTTCGGAGATTTCGCTCGTCAGCTCCGCATTAATGCGGGAAAGGTCTTGGGCATTTTGTTGGAGAGCGACGTTGGCACGGTTGAGAGCACGCGCATTTTGACGCAGTTACAACATATTAGAGTTGTTCCTCAATAGCATAAGATCAGGTTCCCTAGCCCAGCCCAGATGCCCACCGAATCATCCTCAAAG
>CBCXVS010000056.1:0-29748 GCA_965178525.1 uncultured bacterium
ATTATACCCGTCTCGAATATCACAAACCCGCTCGGTCATGGGCGCCATGTCCGGCCGGCACAAGGGCAGGCCCTGGCTGTGGAGACGCTCCATGAGCCGTATGGCTGCCAGGTAAACAGTCAGGTCGCCACTCAAATGGCCCAACATCCCGCTTTGCAACGTGACATATTGACGCAACGTCTTAGCCAGTGGCTGGCACACCGTGTCCAACACGTTGTCCAGATCTTGAAACAAGGGCACCATGAGCGGATTCACATCCCGGCCACCTCCTTCAGGGCGCACGAGCGTGGGCCCTGGGTCTAGTCTCGGCACGGTATGGAGTGGCCCCAGCCCTTTAAACCCGTCACCGTCTCGGCCCAAAAGACGATCGATAAACGACGATGAGGTAAAAGGCTGTTCATTCACCGAGAGCAGGGTCGCGGCCACGGGTCGCAAGCGGCTGTCGAGATTCACGCCGATGGTCACGCTGGCCTTGGCGCGAATCGTGCGTAACATGTCCGGGAGTTCCCGCGTGAGATTCTGGTAGACGGCATCCTGCGCGGTATGCCGGATCAGGTCGCGCAGGATATGCCAGCCTTGGGCACGGAGCGTGTCGCCCAACTGCTCAAAGATGTCGTTCAAGCCGGTCACACAATTGACAAAGTGTTCCAGCTCGCCTAAGCGCGAGGTGACGTCTTGGAGCTCAGAGCGCCGGCGGTCCAAGGCAGACCGGTAGGCATGCAGGGCCGTGAGATCCGGCAATAGCGCTTCCAGACGCGCGGTCAAATCCGGATGGCGCCACAAATCGTCCAGCACGTCTTGCCGGTAGGCGATGACAGCCGGGTCCGTACACAAGTGACATAAGATCTCGCGGATTGGCGAGCCGCCCGCACGGCTGCTCGTCCAGGCCGACAGCAGCCGATCCAACTCCAGGTCGCGCACGCATTGCGCATCTAAGGCGATATCGGTCTGTCCTGACCGTGTGTCCCGGCAGGCCAGAGTAAACTAAGCGCTTGCGGTCTTTCCATAGCGATTCCGGGGTAGCAAAGTGCGTGCCTCCAGCCCTCTACACCTGTTCATGTGAGTTTGGAGCACTTGAGCGTCTGAGCGCTGTCAGGGCGCCAAAGTGGTATGGGTCATGACTCGGAGGATAGAGATTTCACCAGCAATTTTCAACATTCCTCCCTTGACAGTGTTTGAGGGGGTGTGACATCGTTGCTGTAGGCGTATGAGCCGCATAGCGGCAGGAGGACATGGGGTGGTTGTGGACCTCGACATGGAAATCCGCCATGTGTTGGAAGCGTATCCGCAAATTCAGTTTGCCACGCTGTTCGGATCGGCCGCCCGCGATCAATTGACGGAGCGGAGTGACATTGATATCGCCGTCGCGGCCCAAACTGCTCTCTCGTTGGATAACCGTATTGAACTTGCGGATCGACTGACCCAAGCTTTGCATCGGGAGGTGGATCTCATCGATCTCCAATCCGTGTCGGGAACGATTCTGGAGCAAAGCCTGTGTCACGGGCGGTTGGTCTTCAAGAAAGACGCGGTCTTGTATGCCGAACTCATCAAGCGGCTCTGGTTCAGCCAGGCGGATATGATGCCGTATACGCGGCGGATTTTAGCCGAACGGCGGAGGCGGTTTCTCCATGCATCCGGACGTCATCAACCGTAAGTTGGAATCCCTTCGCCGTTGTGTAGCCCGTATCCATTCCAAGATGCCGCTCACTCAGGACGATTTGCAAACGGACTACGACCTCCAAGATATCGTGTCAGTTAACCTGGAGCGCGCTGTGCAAACGTGCGTTGATATCGCCGCTCACGTGATGAGTGAGACCGAGACCCCACCTCCTGACACGATGGCCGAAAGCTTTAGCCGGCTGGCAGCCTTGGAATTTCTGACGCCACAACTGGCTGAACGCATGCGCAACGCGGTCGGGCTTCGAAATATTCTGGTACATCACTATACTGACATTGATTGGACGATTATCTATGAGGTCATTACTCACCATCTCAATGACTTCGTTTTGTTTGCTCAAGTCATTGATCAACTGAGTAATAGAGACGATTTGTAGTATGAACGCATGAGAAAAGAGTACAAGGTCAAGATCTGCCCCTCGTTTTCCTCTAGGTCGCGCACGCATGGCGCATCTAAGGCGATATCAGTCTGTCCTGACCGTGTCCCGGCAGGCCATGGGCTTATGGTTTTCTTGGCGTCCCCTTTGTGGCCGTACGAATATACCCGGCTAGCGCCTGCGCAATAATCGTGTGGCCAACCCGGTTGGGATGCACGACATCGCGCGCGCGGAGCTTCAAATTCTCCATACCGGCCGACATAAAAGCGGCGGTCAGATCGAGATAGTCGAATCCTGCACGCTGCGCCTCCATGGCCACGATGCGATGCGCCGTTTGATGCGGGTAGGTCTCGATATCGCCGGTGAGCCGTGGAATCAGCAGGACAAGAACCGAGAAGCCTTGGGTCTGAGCGTGGGCGCGCAGGTGGCGAAAGGCGTAGCGAATCCTCCCAATGCGCGCCGGATCCCCGTACCAATGTGAGGGATATAGGTCGGGTACGCGCTGCATCAGCGCCCGTAAGGCGTGCTCGTCAGTCCTAATGGGATCGATCTGTCCGGTGTACTCTCGCCGGAACACGTCTGGGTCATTTTGGCGGCGCAACCACTGTGCCTGCTGCCAGCGCTCGAGGCGAGCGACGACAAACCAGACTAACTCAAAGTGCAGGAGCACACGCGTGAGCCACGCGCGTCCGCGGGCGAAATGCTCCCAATTGATCGTGGCAAGGCCGGCATCGTTGAGGACATAGCTGACGACCACGAGATTGGGAAAGTAGGCTAATCCCTGGACTTCGAGGTGGGCAACCTCCTGGATGATGTCGTACCCGATCACCCCGAAATTTAGGACCTCCATATTTTGCGATTCTTGCCGCAAGAGCTGCTGCAACTGAAAGGCAAACGTGTCTTCCAAAGGGAGCCCCATGCCAAATGTGACCGAATCCCCAAGGAGAATAATCCGATAACCCGGAGACTTTCCAGGGCGACCCTCCGACCCCCGATAGCCCTGTGCATTGATGGTGGCGTCAACGCCTCCCACACGCCCAGTCGCCCCTGGCACAAGTTCATATCGCATAGAAGGGTGCGCGGCGGGCCGCACGAACGTCGCCCTGCCAATCCGCGGTTGTCGTAGGACGTGCGACCGATAGAGCCGCATGGCGCTTTCAGCTATGAAGAATGTGGCGAGGAATAGGGCTACAAGGAACCATAGTATTTTGAATCGGTACTTAAACAATAGTACCCTCCCCTGGAAATTGATGGTCGATAATCCCACTATTGGAAGTATCAGACCACATGCACGGACGGCTGGGATTCCACATAAGTCAGTAGCAGACACTCTGTGGGCGAGGCTTGAAAGTGAGGTACCTTGATAAACTGACTGACAGGCATGGATGTCACTAATTGGAGCGCTAATTCGCGTAAATCATCTGGTAAATCATGCAGTTTGTCCAGAGGATAGCTGTGCGGTCCGTACTCCGTCCGTTCGGTCAAGATAGAAAAATCAATCAGCATTAAGCTAATGGCGCGTTTCGTCTGCTGGTTGAGTCGCAGGATGATGTGATCTGTGAGGTCAACACCAGTGGCCGGTTCGTTTGCACCGAAGAAGATATCGAGGATGTCACCCTCTTGGTCATATGCTAGGCGGACTGGCGTTCCATCATACGCGGTGATGTCTGTCTTATAGAGCTTGAGTGCATCCATCGCTTTACCTTTTCACCTTTTAGGCTGGATATAGTTCGCCCATCCCGTTACGACAAAGTTATTGGGAGTATATGGGATAGGCAGGTTGACGCTGTTGCCGGCAAACGTCTGTGTGCCTCCGGCCAGAAGGACGACACCGGCCACCAGCCACTTGTAGTTGGGCGTCTGCATGTTGAGTGGCAATAGGGTATACGGCTGCGCACGCCGGGACGAGACAGACACGGGCGCTGTGAGATTACTTCCGTTCATCCCCTCCCCAGGCGCTGGGGAGGGGTAGGGCCGGCAAGGGCGCGAAGACCGGAGGCGGCCTTGCGCCTACAACGTGGCCACGTTATCCAGGTTGGGCTCGATCTCGCCCTTTTCGACCCGCTTGACGACATCGGTCAGGGCCAGATGCGTCGGCGCCGGGACGCCCACTTCCGCGCCCCTAGCGGCGACTAGGCCGTTGATGAAATCGATCTCGGTGCGGCGTCCTTTGACAATATCCTGGCCGGTCGAGGGCCGCCCGTCCTCGGTCATGCGTTTGGTGCCGGCCAACATCGTCCCTTCCACCTCTTCCAAGGCGGCGGCGTCTCCCTCTGCGGCGGCCACCCACTTGTCCCCCGGTTGGCCGTGGATCGATTCGAGCTCGAATCCCAGAGCATGCCCGACGCGCACCGCTTCCCCAGCGAGCCGGATCGACAGGCGGCGGGTCATCTCGAGTTCGGTTATGGCGATACTGTTCAAGCCGGTGCTAGCCGAGATGCCGTTGCCCATGGCGTTGATCGTCAGCTTCGACCAGCGCTCTCCCCAGAGGTTCATGGTCACCTTGACGCTGTCAATGGGCGCTAACATGTTCGCCACCTCTTCCACTCTCGGGGTGATACGGCCATGCACTTCGCCGACGCGGAATATCGTGTAGGCGGCGCCACCGGGTTCGCGCGTGCGCATAACGTGCCCCGGCTTAAAGGCGTCGACGCCGATCGTGCTGGCGATACAGCCGATGACTTTGCCCCAGCCGACGATGTTCGCAATGCGGTCTTCATTGATACTATTTTGCAGCGACACCACAAAGCCATCCGGCGCCAGATACTGTGCGATCATGGTTGTGGCCCACTCAGTATCGTAGGACTTGGTGCAGATAAAAGCGATATCGATAGGCGTTTTGAACAAACTCTGCACTTCGTGAAGATGCAGGGCCTGGACCGGCACCGAGTGCTCACCCTGCGTCCCGCTCAACTGAATACCGTTGTTTTTGATGTAGTCGATGTGATCCGGCCACGGATCAATGAGCGTCACGTCCTGGCCGGTCCGGGCCAGATGCCCGCCAACATACCCGCCGACAGCGCCAGCGCCTACAAAGACGATTCGTTTACGCATACGTATTTCCTTTAGAACCACCATTCGCCCGCTTCCCTGGGATTGTGACCGAGGCACAGCATACCTGAAATGCGTGACAAAGGAAAATTCGCGTTCGCACCGATCTTCTGCACGGATGGCTTTGACCATACGTCTACCAACGTTTACAATGTCTTCCCTCTGACTTTATTCCCTTCTGGCGGGGAGGGAGCAAACATGCTGTGGAGAGCCGTTATAGCGCTATGGGAGAAGAGGTATGTGGGGACGACAGCATCGGCTGAAGCAGAGACGGGACGCTGTGATACTGGCTGCCTTCACGGGTTTGTTCTTCCTGGTCGGCTGTGACACGAGAGCGGAAGACGAGAACACCCCACCCATGGGGCCGCCAGCTGCAAACGATATGGACATGGACATCACCGTCGCGACGATCAACCTCTTGCACGGTTTTCGCTGCGATGATCCCCCAGCTCCGGCAGCGTCCGCGAACCAGTGCCGCCTGGCCGACCGCGTCGCGCTGCTGTTTCAGTGGCTACTTGCCAGCGGCTGTCCGGACATTGTCACCTTACAAGAGATCGTGGACGAGGAATTTGTCCCCGGCAACCTGTCCCAACAGGCCCGCATCGGCCCGCTCGATTCCGCCGTCGATCTCATTGCAGCCCAATTAGGTGCAGCTGAAACGGCCTGTGGTTTTCGGTATGGCATGGTTTTCGACAAAGCCCAGGGTATCGATGAAGAACTCATTCTCACCCGATATCCCATCCAAACCAGCACCCGGTTCGACCTGCACAGCGTCTTTCAGGCCCCGCAATTGCTCGACTAGGCCGAATTCGATCGGCATGTGCTCTATGCCCGCATCAACCACCCCCTCGGCCCGCTCGATGTGTTCACGACGCATTTGTCATCGAGCGCGGACTTTGGCACGTCCTCCTGTGATATTAATATTAACGTGCTTCCGGGGATTCCGGTCTCACGACCGTGTCCCGACGCGTGCAATGCGGCGGGGGCGACGACGGTGCGGCAGTGCCAGGCCGTGCAACTGGCTCAGCGCGTCGCCATGCTGCATGATGTGTCGACACCTGCTGTGATCACAGGAGATTTTAACGCCCCATCCGGCACGTTTGAATACCTGCAGTTCACAGGCCGCGGCTATGTGGACGTGTACCTGCAGGCCGGCAATCCGGAGTGTGATCCGGCCACAGGGATTGGCTGTACGTCCGGGCGCGAGAGCCGCATTGCGGCGCTGCAATCGCCGGATACGATGGCGATACGCGTATTGACTTTATCTTTCTCGTGCCATCCGCAGCGGGCGGGCCGGCATGTCGTATCGATCCCCCGTCCGATGATGACACCGATGGCGCGGCCACGCGCACGTTCGCCGATGGGCCAAATCCCTTTGCCATGTGTGGTGGTCCGAACAACCCCATCTGTTGGGTCTCGGATCATGAGGGGGTGGAGCTGGATTTGAATTGTGGGATGTGACGGCTGTCGTCAACCGCCGTGTTGGTCGAGTTCCTGAAATAGATCGTGCAATGGAAGCGTGAATCCCGGCAACACGTTGCCGCCGTCCAGCGTATCCGTTTCGTTGAGACCGGTCACGTGGTCGAGGCTGGTGTATACATCTACGGTGCGTGTTCTGCCGTTCACAAGCCAGACCAATTGCACCCCAGACGCAAAATACTCGCGGCGTTTGCGGGCCATTTCACGTGCGGTATTGCCTTCGCTCAAGACTTCGACAGCTAAATTGGGGGCTATCTCCGGAATGGGTTCGGTTGGGATGCGGCGGCCTGGCAGTCGGTCCCAGGAAATGAAGGCCACATCGGGAATGCGCACCAAGCTGGGGGCGAGCCGTATCAGACCTGCTTCGCCGGTTACAATGCCCAGGTCGCGCGGCTTGACGAAACTTAGTAAGGCATAGATCAACATGCTCGCCAGCCAGGATTCTCGAAACCCCATAACCTTCTCCACCAGCGTATGCGCCACCAGTTCGCACAATCGGTCTTCGTGCGCATGGATGTCGAGTACATCTTGCTCAGTCGCCGTGCCCGGTGCCGGGTGGAATCGCACCCGGGCAGGATCGATGCTACCAAGCTGTTCGAGCAAATCAGCCAGGGTTTCGATCGGTGCGGTCGCGTTCGATACGGACGCCATGGGCGCTTCCTTTATTCCAGGTTGCAGGCTTGCGGGCTGCGGCCCTCAAGATAGGGTTTAAGGGCTGACTCAGCAAACAGGCCTGAAGCCAAAGGCCCCTGGCAGGCGAGCTGCACGAGTTTTTCGATGGGGAGTCCTGCCGGGTCGCCTTCCATAGCTTGCAACCAATCGATATCCAAATAGTAGCCACGACCATCCGAGTGCCAGACTAAGGCTCGGTGATGGTTCTGCTCAAAAATTGCGCCACGTATACTCAAGCCCAGTTCGGTAAGACGGCGTGGCGTACCTCGAGTATCCCACAGCTCATTTCGATTATCTTCGTATTTGACTTTAAACAAGACTCCATTAGCGCCAAAGCGTACCTCGTCAGCCTTCCCTGTTAGGGTTGCCATTAGCTCGCCGTTGGCACTGTGGCGCAGCTCGCCAGGGGCATCCTCGTAAGCCAAAACCCAGACACTCCCAGCCGGGCTGAGCCATACGCTGCCAACCCGTCCGGTCAAGGTGGTAATCAGCTCGCCGTTGGCACTGCGGCGCAGCTCGTCAGGGGCATCCCGATAATCCAGACCCAAGACACTTGCATCCGGGCTGAACCATACGCTGCCAACCCGTCCGGCCAGGGTGGTGATCAGCTCGCCCTTGGCACTGTGGCGCCACTCGCCAGGAGCATCGACGTAGTCAACGACAAAGACATGCTTGTCCGGGCTGAACTCTATATCATCAACTCTACCCGAAAGTGAGGCTATGCGCTTACTGTCAGCAAAACGGTATATCTCCCCAGGTTTATTGGTATATCCAAGGATGAAAAGGGAATTCTTGCTGTAGGGATAAGCTTGTGCAATACCATCACTCATTTTCAGCAAGCGCCCTGATTTTGCAAGCTCCCTAATAACGCTAACCGTAAAAGCCTTTATCTTTTCGTCTTTGGGCGTCAACAGGGCCAAACCTTCGATGGCCAGTCGCAAACCGAGGAGGGGTTTCTCTTCAAACTCTGCTTGTCCCTGCGCCACCAGCAAACGGGCGCGAGCCAAACGCTCTTCCCGTTGTGCTATCTGGGATTGACGCCAAGCCCAGGCGGCCAGGATCGTCATGATCATCGCCACGGAGATGGCGGCGACCAGCGTCAGGTTACGCCGCCATCTGTCGCGCCGCACGCTCTTTTGAATAAACGACCGCTCGTCCGGGGCAAGCTCCTCGGGCCGCTCACCCAGCCAGCGTTCGGCTTCGGTCAGTGGGGCGCCGAGCAATAAAAATCCCGGCCTTCGCTCATGGCGCTCCCAAGTGGCAACCGCACTCCGTAACCGCTGCCGCCAAAGCAAAAATTCCCGGTCTTGGTCCAGCCATTCTTGCAGCCGGGACCAGTTTTGAATGAGGGCTTCGTGGGCAACATCAATGGTCTCCTCGCCGCTGTCCTCGTCACGACCGGTCACCAGCAAGCGAGCATCGGCGAGCTGGCGAATGAGCGGCTTGGCCGCTTCGCCAATCTCGCTAAAGCTGGCCCGCCGCCGCGTGTCCTCAGTCGCTTCCCCCAGGCGCACCAGCCGCAGAAAGGCCCGTTTGGCTGCCTCTTGCTCCAAGGGCCTCAGACCGTTATAGATCGTCTCGGCCCGATTGGCCATGGCGCCCTGCACGCGCCTCATCTCCCGGTAGGCGTCGTGCGTGAGCAGCCCGTCACGCTTGGCGTCCCACAACGCAGTCACAGCGAATTCCAGCAAGGGTAGATTGCCTAGCTCGTTGCCGACATCGTTCAAGATCGTATGCACCAAACCCGGCTCAAAGCTGAGCTGCACATTCTCAACCGGGCGGGTAATCGCCTGCTGCAATTCCTCGCGGGTCATCGGCCCCAGGTTGACGACGTTATCCTGCAAACGATCCGCCAGGGGCCGATCATTCACCGCATGGCTGTAAAAATCACCGCGCAGGGTCAAGACGACGGAGAGGGGAGATCGGGTTGTCGCTTCGAGGAGTTGCTCGATGAATCGGCCGCGGGCGTTGTCGTCCGTGGTGAGGGTATAGAGTTCCTCCCACTGGTCTACAATGAGCATCAAGCGGTCAGTGCCGGGTTGCCGCTGCAGCGCTTCGTCAACGAGGTCGCGCAAGCCAGCCGTGCCATGCGCCAAGAAATCGCTGATCAACCCGATATTCTCCAGGTTTCGGATCCCTGGCGGGGTTTCCGGCTCCAGCAACGGCGCCATGGCCACGGCCAACGCCCGCATGGGGCGATCACCCGGGATCAGAGTGGCGACTTCCCAAACCTAGCCGCCGAGCCCTTGCCGTAGACAAGGCAGCAATCCTGCGCGCACCAGGGAGGATTTACCACTCCCCGATGCGCCCACAACGGCCACCAGTGGATGCTTGTTAACAGCTTCCGCAAGCCGCTCGATGAACGTATCGCGGCCGAAAAAGAAGGGGGCATCCTCCTCGCGGAAGTAGCGTAGGCTGCGATAGGGATTGACGGTCGCCAGAACGGCCTGGATTTCTTGCCGGATCTGTTCCTGCACCTCCAGGGCGACATCAGGACCGGGTGGCTCACTCCGTATCGCTTTGACAAGTACATCGAGCTGCTGTGCGTCACCGATGCCGGACCGCAAATCCACCCAGGTATTCAGGGATAAGAAGCCCCGGACATGATCGGCGTCCGGCAGGAGCACCGGGATCACCGGAAAGGCGGGCTCTGCCGCCTGGCGGTCCAGCGCCAGGCCTTCCTCCCGCTGCTGCCAGCGCCCCATGCCACGTGGTCCGAGGAAGATGGCCACGGCACGGCAGTGGCGCAACGTGCTGGCTAAGGCAGCTTGCCAGTTTTGCCCCGGTGTCAGATACCATTGGTCCAGAAAGACCTTGAGGCCTCGATCCCTGCAGGCGCGCGCCACCTCACCGACGGCATCACGGTCCTCGGTGTTGTAACTGAAAAACACATCTCGACTATGACATGTGGCGTGATAGCGGGTTGGTCCTGGGTGATGTTCCCGATTGTACTCGGAACGGCTTAAAAGGTCTACGTGTCCACTGGGTTGCAAAAGCCGTCGACGACTGCTACAAGAACGATGTCCTGAAAGGACGAAAACGGGATCCGCCAAGGACGCGAAGGGACGCGAAGAGAAGTGAATGTTGCAAGGAGAACGCACCATGAAATACGGCGTTGTATTTCCGCAAACCGAGTTTGGCAACGATCGGCAGGCGATCAAGGATTATGCCCAGACCGCGGAGGCGCTCGGCTACGACTATCTGCTCGTCTACGATCACGTGCTGGGCGCGCATCCGGAGCGCGACCCCAAGCTCACCGGTCCCTACACCAACGCGCATCCGTTTCATGAACCCATGGTGTTTTTCGGTTTTCTCGCCGGCATCACCGAGCGGCTCGAACTGGTGACGGGGGTCATCATCTTGCCACAGCGCCAGACCGCGTTGGTGGCCAAGCAGACGGCCGAGGTCGACGTGCTGAGCGGCGGCCGACTGCGCCTTGGGATCGGGATCGGCTGGAATTATGTGGAGTACGATGCGCTCGGCGAGAACTTTCGCACCCGTGGCCGACGGGTCGAGGAGCAAATCGAGGTTCTGCGCAAGCTTTGGACGGCGCCGCTGGTGACGCACAAAACCGCACAGCACGTGATCGAGAATGCCGGCATCAGTCCCCTGCCCATCCAGCGGCCGATCCCGCTCTGGTTTGGCGGCACCGCGGATGTCGTCCTGCAGCGCGTGGCACGGCTCGGTGACGGCTGGATGCCGGCGGGCCGGGCGCCGGACGACCGCGTGAAAGGGCATCTGGAGCAGCTCCACGGCTATCTCCGGGAAGCGGGCCGCGACCCGCAGAACTTTGGCATTGACCCCTGGATCAGCATTGGCGGACTCGACCAAGATGAATGGTGCCGGCGCGTCGAAGCCTGGCGTGGGCTCGGCGCGACGCATGTGGCGGTGGACACCATGCGTGCCGGTTTCACCTCACCGCAGGCGCATATCGAAGCGATTCGGTCCTTCCGCGAGGTGTGTGACTGAAATTGCAACGCCTACCGAGAGGTAGATGACCGTGCGATACGTGTGGGTCCCTGAGGCCGATGCGTCATCCGCTCCAACGACTTCACACAGCGGAAGCCAATGTAAGCATGTCCGGTCGCCATGCGCGCCGGATAGACGACCTCGCGGGAGGTCGCCGTCAATCCCTGGGCCGGGCTCGACGAACTCCCGCCCCGCGTCACATGCGGGGCTGCCCCTGATAGATTTTCCCGGCCATCTTGGAGGGCGTAGGGATAGGGTTGATAGATGGAAGTGGTCCACTCCCACACTTGTCCCGCCATGTCGTGTACGCCATAGGGGCTGGCTCCTTTGAGATACTGCCCGACGGGAACCGTCTCGCCACGGAAGCCGCCGAAGAAGGCCAGATCCGACCTCGGCTTGTCGTTGCCCCAGGGATACAAGCGGCCATCGGCGCCACGCGCGGCTTTTTCCCATTCCGCTTCGCTGGGCAGGCGCTTCTTGCGCCAGGCGCAATAGGCCACGGCGCCGTACCAACTCACCTCGCCAACGGGATAACGCTCAGCGCCCGGATCCGGGAGCCAGACGCCATCGTGCCGATGAATTCGGTTATCGGTATCCTGCACATCCAGGTACATTTCTCCGTGCGGCCCTTCCGGCCCTTTCACCTGCATGAACGCCGCAAATTCCGCCACTGTGACCAGGTTGCGGTCGATATAGAAGGTGGGCAAAAAAAGCCGATGGGCGGGTTTTTCATCGGCAGGCCCGTTATCTCGTCCCATCGTGAACGACCCGCCCGGAATGGTTACCATACCGGCAAATAGTCCGCTCTCTTGTGCATGAGTAGTTGGTGGCAGCGCCACCGCAGGCCACAACCAGAGGCCTAGGAAAGCCATGAGCCACAACCCAGCCTTGGCCCTATCGTTCGGCCATGTCCGCCTGTGGCGCTGCACACGTTCATGGGGATCGCTTGCGTCCGGACAGATGTCGCGATTGTTGTCCCGGAACGGATGGTTCCAATTTGGAGACATTCCGGTCATGATGGACCTCCTCACACGCAAAACGGCACTTACTTGTCCAGCCAGAAGGTATCGAACCGGACGACATCATAAATGCCAAAGTAGTGATGCGGGTTATGGCCCCTCACATAGGTATACCAGGCATCGTTGATACGCTCCCAGGATACCGGCAGCAGCGGAGGATCTTGCTCCATGATGGCTTCGGCCTGCAAGATCAGGTCTTTGCGTTTCGCCTCATCGAGTTCGCTATCAATCCGGTCCACGAGGGCTTCGAACGTTTCGTTGTGCCAGCGGGAGTAATTCTGCGGCCCGGTCTTGCGGTACCAGGCGTTGAAATAATCGGACGGGTCGAGCAGCGTCGAGACAATCGCGCTCATGGTGAGATCAAACGTCCCGGCCTGCGCCTCGTCGAACCACACCGAGATTTGCACCATGCGCATAGTGGCGTCGATATTAAGGGCGTCTTTGAGCATGGCTTGAATGGCTACCGCCCACAACTTCAGGTTGGGCGAATCCCGGATGAGGAAGTCGGCTTTGAGCCCATTGGCATAGCCGGCGGCGGCCAGCAACTGCCGCGCCTCTTGGATCGCCGCGGTCGTATCGGCTTGGTACCCGAGCTGCTGGGGCAATTTTTCCGCCGGTGTGCCGTATTCCGAGAAGGGATAGAGAAAACCGCCCATGATGCTGGGCGAGACGTCCTTGACCACCTCCGTGAGCGCCGGCCGATTCAGGACGAGGTGCAGCGCCCGGCGCACGCGCGGATCGTTGAAGGGTTTGTGTTCGTTGTTAATCCACACCGCGATGATCACGTTTTGATAGAATTGCGCCGTGGTCATGCCCGGTGTTTGCGCGATTTTCGCCGTGCCTACAGGGTCGACTAGGCGCGCATAGTCGATCTTGCCGCCTAGGAGCGACGACGCCACTTCCGGCGCCCAAGGGGCGAGATGATAAAACTCGATGCCGTCGAGATACGGCAAGCCGTCGTTCCAGTAGTTGGGGTTCTTTTCTTGTTTCCAGACTTCTTTGTCGATCCGCTTGACATGCCGAAACGGGCCCGTCCCCGGGTAGTCCAGGATTTGCCGTAAGTTATAGTTATGGTCCTCTAGCGTTTTCTTGCGCACGATGATGTTCCAGCCACTGGCAAATGCCCCCATCATAAAACTCGTGGGCCGCGGCTTGGAGAGTTTGAATTCGATCGTATGCTGGTCGCGCACGTTGATCTCGCTGACGGTGGCAAACAGGGGCGTGCGGGGAATACTGATGCCTTTCGGGGGCCACACAATGCGGTCAAAGGTCGCCTTCACGTCCTCGGCAGTGAAGTCGGCGCCATCGTGGAAGGTCACACCTTGACGCAAGAAAAAGGTGTAGGTTTTGCCATCCTGGGAAATCTCCCAGCTATGCGCTAAGTCCGGAATGATGCTCTGCCCGCTATCCAGCGGATTGCGCCGGACCAGGTTGTCATACATCGCGCCTTGCGAGCCCATATTGGAGACGGTACCCGATTGATGCACATCAAAGTGGGCCGGCGCGCTCAGGACGCCGTAGCGTAAGACGCCGCCAGACTTGGGATTCGGTTCCGGCGCCCGCAGTTTAAACTTGGAGCCGTCGAACACGCGAGGCACGGCGGCTTCGCCTCGGCCTCTGGCGAGGCTGTAAAGACCCGCTGCGGCAGCCGTCCCGAGGAAGGCGCGGCGCGTCCATTCGGTTCGTCTATCGGTGTGATGATACATGCGATATCCTCCTTTTCCGTGCAGCTATCCTAGATTTCGCAGGTCACCTCTGTCAAGCGAAAAGGCCGGGTCATGCCACGCCCCTCACGCAGCCAACGGCGCTGCAGCGCCATGCCGCCGCCGGCTGCCCATCGGCTCCGCGGGCGGCTTACCCGCCATCCTTACATTCCTTCACGCCCTGGGCTCGAATCGTACGGGCGGACAGAGACATGTATTAACAAGCGCTTAGGACAGATTAAAAAGGTACAACGTTTGCCTGGCTCCGCCCTAAACTATAAGGCCATGATAGAAGTATAGTAGTCTTTTTTTGTTGTATCTATGGAAATACTCGCCTACAATGTCGTTCATGGATCCGTTTTAATCTCAGCGTGACGCCCCGAGACGATGATACACCGCTTTGAGGTTCCCATGAATGGTCAGCGCAGCCGGACTTGGTGGTATAGACGCCTGGGACCGGTGGTACTCCTCCTGGCTTTGTACGGAGAGGGACATGCCGCCGACGATCGGCTTCGTCCCGAGAGGCCCTTTGTCCTGGCCGTCCGTGGCGATACAGTGAGCGCGCAGATCACGCAGGCGCCGCTGGCACAGGTGTTGACTGAACTCGCACGCCAGCTTCCCCTTGTGTATACCCTGCCGGCCTCGGTGGCTACCGAGGCGGTCTCCTGTTCCTTTAAGAAGCTTCGTCTCGTTCCGGCGTTGCGTCAGCTCTTAGATGGCCAGAGCTATGCCCTGTTGATCACGGAGAACGCGGTGGGCCACGGGCCACTGCAGGTGACGGAGCTGCGCATTTTTTCGCAGGAACAGGATAAGACGCCGGCGCTCACGGCGCGCCGTGAGCAGCCGACGCCAGCTCCGGAGCCGGCGTTGTCAAGCCGGAAAACGTCGCGTCAGGCTCCCGTCAAACTCAAAGCGGAGACGGCCGAAGCGCTGGCGAGATGGCAGGATATCCTCTTGAACGATCCCAATCCGTTAATGCGGGCGGTGGCGTTGGAGGAATTAAGCGCGTACCCGGACGTGCCTCAGGCGCTCCACGCCATGGCGTTTGCCCTGGAGGATGAGGACGTGCAGATCCGCAAGCAGGCATTGGAACTCCTCGATGGTGAGTCCGATGCCGTGGCCATGGAAGTCGTCGCCGATGTCTTGTACCACGACGAAAGTCCCGAGCTGCGGCGGATGGCCTTCGCGGTTTTGATCGATGCGGCCGTGCCCATGCCGACCGAGGCTTTACAACAGGCCTTGCAGGATCCGGATCGCGAGCTGCGACAGATGGCCCGGCGTTTTCTCGATCAGGCCAGTTGAGAGACGGCTTTGAAAGATCACTGATGGATATCGCACACGTAGGACATCGTAGCCCATCCGGAGGGACACGGCGACGCATCGCCTTGGTCGGTGGGGGGACGGCTGGACACGTCTATCCGGCGCTTGCGGTTGCGGAGGCGTATTGCCAAGCCTATGACCATGTGGAGCTGCTTTTCATTGGGACTGCCGATAGTTGTGAAGCGCAACTGGTGCCGTCATTTGGCTACCGCTTCCGCCCGGTGCGGGCGTCGCAACTATTTGGGGTAGATAGTCGGGGCAAGGCCCGAGCCATGCTCAACCTCACCCGGGGCATGGGGCAAGCACGGCGTCTCCTACGGGCGCATGGGACGAAACTCGTCATCGGGTTCGGGGGCTATGCCTCGGCGGGCGCCTTGCTCGCCGCCCGCGGGCTCGGCCTGCGCACCGCCATCCATGAGGGGAATATGGTGCCAGGGTTGACGAATCGGCTGCTTGGCCGTTTTGTCGACTGGGTCTACCTCGGCTTTGAGGACGCCAACGGAGCTTTTGTGACGCAGCGGACCAGGGTTACGGGAAATCCGGTGCGCGCCTCGGTCACCCACATCTCTCCGACATCACGGGCCGTGCGCCGCATCGGCCAGCCCCTGCATATCCTCGTGATGGGGGGATCACAAGGCTCTCCCTTTTTCAATCAACATGTGCCGGGTCTTTTGCGCAGAGTCGCCGAGTATGGCCTGGCACTGGACGTCTGGCACCAAGTGGGCAATTTTGACTCGACGCCGGTACAGGCAGCCTATGCGTCCGCAGGGCTCTCCGTCTCCGTCGTGCCCTATATTGACGATATTGCCACGGCCTATGCCTGGGCGGATTTCGCCATTACCTGTTCGGGCTCCGGAACGATTTCCGAGCTGGCGGTGTGCGGCCTTCCCGCGCTTTTAGTCCCTTTGCCCAACGTGGCCCAAGATCACCAGACCGTGAATGCGGAACTCTTCGCCAAGACCGGGGCTGCCTGGTGGCTGCGCGAAGCCGATTGGCAGGTGGAGCGGCTCGCCTCGCAACTGGCGGCATGGCTCCGTGACCCTGAGGCGCGGGCCACGGCATCACAGCAGGCACGGCGTCTGGCGACACCTGGGGCGGCGCAGACGCTGGTGGCCGATTGCGAAGTTTTAATGGCCAGGTAGTGGTAATTTGAATGCGGAATGCGGAATGCGGAATGCGGAATGCGGAATGCGGAATGGGAAGATGGTAGGAGCGGCTTTAGTGGCGATCCTATGGGCGGCAGGACTTCGGTTTCTCGAGATGACGTCTATATGATATCATGATGACCACCTATAAATGTCATAATAACGTCAATAAGGTGTCACGATATGTCGTCGCTATACGAGACCGACTACAGCCGCTGGGCAGATGAAACGGCGCAGCTACTGGCTAAGAAGCGTTTCGGGGAGATCGATTTGCCCGCATTAATAGAGGAGGTACAAGACTTGGCCGGTCGCCACCGGGACGCCTACGAGTCGCATGTGCAGACGATTATCGCGCATTTCCTGAAGCTTGCCTATGCTCCGGATGTGATCTATGGCTACAACCAACGGGTTTGGCAACAGTCAAGCCGGGTGGCTCGGATCAATATCCGGAAGCTTCTAAGGCGTAATGCCGGTGCGGCTCGTGACCGCGACGAAGCGCTCATTAACGCTTTCGAAGATGCCCTCGATATCGTCCGAGGCGAGTACGACGATTCTGGGTCCGTCAACTGGCCCGAAGTCTGCCCTTGGACGATCGAGCAGCTACTCGACCCGGATTCTTCCCAAGCCGGGAGAATCGCTAGCGGCTGGGGCCAAAAATCGTCGATTTTTCATTCGACGCCCTGAGCGCCAACATAAGTGATTTCAGATGCCACCGGATTTCGTGGCGGCACCCTAAGTCTCTCACAGTACGCTTGATATTACAACACGTTACCCCCACGAGGTACGCTGACGCAGGGGAGGGAAAGGTTTTAATCGTGTTAGCCGACGCTGATACAGTAGAAGCCTAGGGCTCCACGGTTGCAACACGCGTTCGTCTTTCAGCGCTCGGGCCAGTGAATCTTCCACGTCACCACGCGGTCTCCTGCCGTCGTAGATTTTTCTTTGATCTTTTCATAGTGGCGCAGATAGCGTCCGTCGAGATACATCAGATGGGTGTAGATCGACCGCAAGAAGGTCAGGGTTCCCACCAGGACACGCTGCTGCGGGACATCCAGAAGCACGCCCAGCGTGCGATACGCTGGGGTGGGGAGTTGGACTTCGTCGATGCCTTGGGGATCGGCCAAGAGCAGGACCGCCGGGGTATTCTCGACGGTATCTTGGGACAACTCGCCTTCCCGCAAGCGGCGCACCCGGAAGTGGGAGGTGGTGGGTGCGGCAGGGACATGGACAAACGATTCGAGCCGGTGGCCCGAGGAGAATTGGCCCTGAAGCGGACAGATCAGTCTGGTATCCTCCGTATAGCATGGCAGCCATTGCGTCGAAAGGAGCCGCTGGCGCGGTGCGATGTACTGCCGCACCTGCCGCTCGGACGTGAGGCCCTGTACATGCATATAGAGGTCCTCAGCCCGCTGCTTATCGATGCCGAGCCGCTGTACCAGCTCATTTACCGCCTTAGGTTTGGACATGAACCGCACCCGCTGGGCAATATACGCCCGGCGGGGATCCCAGAGCCCGAGGCGTGTCCACCCGAATAGTCGGTAGATGAGCGTATGGCCAAGAATGAGATACGATTCCGGCGGCCGGCAGTGGGAAGTGCGCAGAATATCGGCTTGCTCCTCTGCGGTGAAATTGTTCTGCGCCAGGTAGGCCTGAGCGGCTGTTCGGTCGCGTCTAACCAAGTCTAACACGGTTGCATAGGACGTCACCGGGACACGTCCGGTGGCGATAATTTTGCCGTATGCCCCCTTTTCGCCAGCCGGTAGCGGTGTCGCAGCCGAGCCGCAGTTGAGCATGCGCAACACGCCTAGGCCGAAGTTCCCCTGGCAGAATAGGCGGGGGGTTAAGTAGATCAACAGGTTAGCCCAATTCAAAAGTCCATTTACATGGGAACAATCCAACCTCCTGAAACGACATGGCTTATGGTCATACGTTTTCAGACGATGTCAAGCCCATGTGGCAGAATAGGAGCGAAAATTTTGCGATTTACATGGGAACAAAGGTCAATTCGTTTCAGGCTTTTGAGTTTTTATTTCAACAAGTTGTCGCCGAATCACGGGAGGAACTTCGGCCTAGGCTTTCGCCTTCGCTCCGCGTTACCAGCGCTTTGCTGGTCCAATGGGGGACGTGGGTGCGCAGCGACCCGCCATCACTACTCACGCGTCTTTCGGCAATATATTTGACCCAGTAGCCAAAGTTCCACGTGGTATTGATGATCGCATCCGGGGCCGATTCGTGGCGCAGCTCGGCGAGCGTATCCCACTAGGCGTCGTTGATCAGGGGCACATATGTACGTGCCACGGCCAGGCCGCGCCGCATAAGCTGCATCAGGAGCAGGAGACATGCCGCCGTGACCAGGGCGTAAAGCAAGGTGCGCTGGCGAGGCTCGCAAGCACGTCCTAGGTCGTAGAGCCAGGTTGCTGCCCGCCCAATCGCCACGGCCAGCGCCAGGCCGAAGGGAGGCCCGAGCAGGAGCAGAAATCGCTTTTCAACGGCGAGATAGGCGGCGGCGAGGAACCAGGCGATGAGCAGCAAGGCGGGTCCAACGTCCGCCTCCGCCTCCTGGTCGAACAGGCGCAGCAACAGCGCCGCTGTGAGCGGTAGGGCGACGAGCCCGATCAGAACGAGCCGCTGCAACTCCTGCTGCGCGCCGATGTAGCTGTAGAGTATGCCTGCGGCCCCGAGCACGGCGCCGTGCCACCAGCGCCAGTGACGCCGTGGCAGGAGCAGGAGGAGCAACCCGAGCAGCCCGCCAACAAAGGCATAGCGGCCACCCATGGCTTGCATGACCGAGGCCAAAGGCTGTTTGATGAGTTCCTCAACGACACTGAACGCGTTGGCCGCGTAATGCTTCCTGAGTGCACGTGGCGCGTCCTCGGCCCACGCCGATTGCACGATCGGCCCAATAATGTTGACGGGCAAGGCAAAATCGGAGTCTTCCGTGCCAATGATGGTGGTGCAGACGCCCGCGCCGAGGTAAAAAACGAGGGCCACGAGTGTGGCCCTGCGGACCCTGTCCCCTTGCCATATCCGGTACGTGCGGTGCCGTAGGGCATAGCGCAGCGCCTGAAACATCGCGTGGCCGACGAGACTGACCAGGAGCACCAGATACGTGAAGACCCATCCCGGCCACGTGCCGGCGTGCAAGCCGACAAAGACGCTGGCTAAGCATCCATACGCCACCTGACGCCATCGCGTCCGGGTGGTCAGCGCCACCATCGCGGCCCACATCATGCCCAGGGGCAGGGCGACATTCCACACGTCGTTGTCACTGCTGATGGAGCGATGCAGCAAACTGGGATGGAGAGCGGTGAGCAGGGCGGCGAACAGCGCGGCAATAGGGCCCGCCAGCCGCCAGCCGATGGCAAATGCAGGCAGGACGCTGAGTGTGCCGACGATGACGGGCACGAGGAAGGCGCTTGCCGGTAACGGGTAGGCGGTATCAAACCAGGTCATGAGGGTATGGAGACCCACAATCGCGGCGATGTGTAAGGAGCTGTGATAAATCGATGGGCCCCCCACAGGGGCATAGGTGTAGGTGTCATGGCAGATGCCGTCGACCCTGGCATCACACGTCGTACCCGTGCGGAGATAATTTCGCGCACTGCGAATCCAGGTATAACTATCTTCTCCCCCCAGATAGACGTATTCGCGGCCATCCGATCCGGCGTAGCGCCGGTCGGCCTTGAGCTGCTGTAATACCGTTGCGCGTTGCGCCTGAAGCTGGGCCGGATGCTGCGCCATCCATTGCTGCACCCGCTGATCGAGTTCGGCCCGCGACAGCGGCTGCTGGGTCTGCTGGGCCGTCTGTTGACGAAGCTGGCGCCGTACAACGTTGTCGGCCCAATCGTTCATCGCACTCAGGGTCAGCGGCGTGAGCCGTACCCAGAGCACGAGAGCCATAGCGGCAAGGACCAACACCCAGCATGTTCGCTTTGGCATAACGACTCGTCGTGATCATGTGCCTTGCAGGGCCGTATGACCGCAACACATATCGCATTGGGGTGGCTTGGGGAACCACAGGACTCTGGAATATGGCAGATACAACCCGAACCAAACGACTGGTCATCACAACTGCCGACGGACAGCCGCCGGCAGTTGCACACCCCTCAAACGGACCAACTATCAGTCACAACCGCCGCCTATGGTTTCGCAATCCGAGCTGCAGGCATCCCCGGCGCCGCCTTGGCCATTGCAGAAATCATTCGTACCGGTCCCACCTCTCAGGACATCGTCGCCACCACCACCAAGTAGGACGTCATTGTCACCAAGATGACCAAATAGCTGGTCATCGCCCCCGCCGCCACGCAGCTCGTCATCATCAGCATTACCCTTCAGGATGTCGTTGCCGCCGCCACCAATCAGCAAGTCGTCCCCCTGAGCTCCGTTGAGCTCATCGTCACCGCCTCTACCGTACAGGATGTCATCACCCCTGAGACCGAAGAGTCGGTCGTTGCCTGCGCCACCGTCGAGGCAATCGTCCTCACCCCGCCCCCGAAGGGTATCGTCGCCGCCCATGCCGCATAGACAGCAGCTGAAACCGGTTGAGCAGACGAGCTCATTGTTACTGCCATCGCCTATTATTTCCATGTCGGCTGTTTCGCCGGCACAGTTACCACAGGTGCACACCAGGGCCATGGCGGAGAGCGCGCCTATGAGACACAGGGCGCCCCCCAATACTACCACTGTCAAAAGCCGTTCCCAATGACGCATCATCGACCTCCTTCCATGGATGGTTCCTCGAATCATGCCTGGTCCCATGCCCCTATAGTGAACCGTTAGGAACTGAGACCTAGCCTACAGGCAGCGGCCATATGTGGAAGCTATGACAAACAAAAAGAAAAGTCAATCCAAATTACGCAGGTGATATTCGCTTGAGAGTTTAATTAGAATACTGACAACGTCGGAGTGGAGATAGAATTTTCCTATTGGATGCACATATGTCTCTGAAATTCTTGCCTATTCGCTTCTTCCGCAAACGCCTGCTGATCGTTGGCACGGGAGCGCTAGCTCGGGCTATTACAACGGAAATCGACGCGTCGTGGAATCTTCATTGTTTTGTTGTGGGTTGGGTTGCTGACGATGACGAGCGTGTCACACCAGAGCGCTTTGCGGAACTCAAGCCCGTACTCGGTTCCCTGGAGATGTTGGAAAAAGTAGTCGAGACTTGCCGCCCGGATGCGATCGTCATCGCGATGCAGACACCGCTGCAGTGTATCCCCGTTCGCGTGCTATTACAATCATGTATGCAAGGTATCGCGGTGGAGGATGGCGACACGCTGTACGAACGCCTGACCGGGAAACTCTCTCTCGAGCGTACCGCGCCTCATGCGCTCATGGTGTCCAACGTCTTCACCGCATCCAAAGGCCAGCGGTGCTTACGGCACCTCCTCAGCGTCGTCATCGCCCTTGCCGGCTTGATCCTCACCGCACCTCTCATGGTGATCTTAGCCCTTGCGATCAAGCTGGATTCGGATGGGAGCGCGCTGTTCATCCAGGAGCGCGTCGGACAGGCAGGACGTCGTTTTCAATTGTTGAAGTTCCGGACGATGTATGCATCCAACGCGGATGAGCCCGAACCGGTCTGGAGTCGCGATGTCGCCACGCGGGTCACGCCCCTGGGAAAATGGCTGCGCAAGCTGTATCTCGATGAACTGCCGCAGTTGATTAACATTCTCCGAGGTGATATGGATATGGTCGGGCCACGTCCCGAAATGGCGAGCAATATCGAGGCCATGACGGCGCAGATTCCCTATTACAACCTGCGGCACGCCATCCGGCCGGGACTCACCGGCTGGGCTCAGATCAAGCAGGGCTATGCGGTGAGCCAGGAGGAAGTTCTGGAAAAGACGCGTTATGACCTCTTCTATCTCAAGCATATGTCGGTGGGATTCGACCTGTGTATTCTCCTGCGTACCGTCAAACTCGTGCTGACTTGCCAAGGAAGCTGACGAATGCGGAATGCGGAATGCGGAATGCGGAATGGAAGAATAAGAGCAAAAGACCAAGAGCTGAGAGCTAAGAGCTTTTATGGCGTTGCCGATGGGCAAGATGGTCTAGCGTGGCGTAAAACGCGATGAGAATGAGCATGAGTAGGACGGCGGGGAGCGGCTGTAGGATGTGAAAGCGTTTGCCCCAGGGGACTTGGGTCCAGAATGTCGGGGGGCTTGGCGAACGGCTGAGCAACAGGAGGGGGACGCCCGCTTCGCCGGGGGCCCCGTGTAGGTGTCCGAGAAGGCGTAAAAGGATGCCGGTGGCGAGAATCAGAGCGAGGGTGAGGCGGGCAGGGGAGTGGAGGCGATTGATTGACGGGCCAGCTTGCCAGCCTGAAAGCGCGCCCGCCGTGCCGGCGAAGATGAGGATGACGCCCATGCCGCCGCCCAGCAGATTGAGTAACACATCGTTGAAATCGTAGTAGATGGTCCGGTGCTGGTGCAGCACGGCGTATTGGTAGGCTTCGTCGAGGGCGCCGAGCAGGGTGATCCACACCACGGTGTCGCCGTAGCGGCGTGTGAGGGCAAAGAGGGGTACGGCTAAGAGCGCATATTGCAGAAAGTGTACGAATTCACTAATGAGTGTCACCAGATGGAGATATGCCGCAGTGGTCAGGCCCAACGTCGTCAGCTAGTACACGGCAGTCACGTGGCGATGGTGTCCAGGAGCGGTTTGCCACCAGAGCCATCCGGTCAAACCGCCAAACACCACGAGGGCCACAGCCCCCAAGACGCCATGATACACATGGGCGCCGTATGCGTCACGGATGCTGAGAAAGAGCGTGTTAACCTAGTCATGCAAGAGGACGGTGGCGCCGTAATAAAGGGCGTCCATGACGAGGGTCATACTCTTGTGACGTACACACCCATCGAGAATCGTGTTCATCCGTCTCCTCGTCGCTGCCAGACGCGTTTTGAAAAGCTGTCAGCTCTCAGCTCTCAGCTCTCAGCTCTTCTCTTGAATCCGCATTCCGCATTCCGCATTCGTCTTGTTGGTTATCTTGAGTTGGCACGCCTTTGCCATGGCGCATCTAACGGTGCCGACGTTCCGGCAGGCGCTGCATACGCGAGGCCAGCAGCGCCTGCAACAGCGATTTCGTTTTCCGGCCGATGTCTCCTCATACCGTGTCATCACCATGAAGATCGCGTTGACGTGTCCGGTGGGCGGGTGTGATCCCTGGGACCGCTTCGCGAGCGTCGAGGTGGTCAAGCATGGGGAGAAATATGAAATCGGCCGCCACATCACCCCGTATCGCAAAGGGGATTGTGACTGGGTAATCGATGTGTCGGTGTACCGCGCCTTGCTCAGCGGCGAGGTCACCCTCGCGTCCTTCATCGACACCTGGAGCAAGGGGTGGGAGCTGACGGTGACGTTCGACTTCACCACGGGGCAGCCGGACTATGCGTCTGTGGCCGTCCACAACTTGTGGGTCGATGCGTTTTTGCTCTACGGGGAACCGCTCTTCTCGCCCATCGATTTGCCGACGCGAGTTCTGCGAGTTCCGGCCAACATAGCCAAGACGGTCCTGCGGGTGATCCAGACCGGCCACGGGCAAGGCAATACGGATCATGCCGCTGAATTTGCTCCCAAAGTCCATACCGTCTGGGTGAACGGCCGCCCGGCATTTACCCATGACCTCTGGCGCACCGATTGCGGCCGGAATCTGTGCTCACCGCAGCGCGGCAACTGGCGCGCGGCCCGGGCCGGCTGGTGCCCGGGGCAGACGGTTGAGCCTGTCGATTATGACCTCACCGCACAGGCCAAGCCGGGCCAGCTCCTGCGGCTGGATTACGTCCTGGAGCCCTATCGCAACCACTGTAGTCCCTGGAATCCTGAGTGTGACCTGCGTGTCTGTCCAGAATGTGACTATAATACCACCAGCCACACCCCGCCGCATTACAAGCTTGCGGTGCAGGTGTTGTACTACAGCCACGCCCCGAATGCCAGAAAACGCATGCACCCATAGACGCTGGAAACGCCATGCGGATCCCTTTTTCATGCCTTCTTGATTTCGATTGCCCACCTTTTCAAGGACTAGTATAATTCTGTAAGCTTCTAGATTATACAATGAATCAGTCACTAAAAATTAAGATGTTTATTATTTGCATCCGAAGATCTGTCAAAAGATCCTGACTGATCATGCAAAGGTTATTTTATGTTGTTTCGCGCTCGCCAGCGGTTAGAGTTTACGCAGTACACCGCAGGTCCGTGGGCGCAACAACATGCCGATCTCGTCGTCGCGCTGGCGCTGTTCCTGTTCGCCCTCGGATGCTATGCGCATGCCCTCAGTGCAGAACTTCTGCTGAGCTGGGACGACAGCGATTATGTCACCGGCAACCCCCTCATTCGTACGCTCAGCCCCGCAGCGCTGTGGCGCATGTGGTCGCAATTTTACTATTCGCATTACATCCCGGTCACCCTGATGTCGTATGCGCTGGATTACCAGCTCTGGGGGCTGAATCCGCTGGGCTATCACCTCACCAATGTCCTCTTGCACGCGCTGAATGGCGTCTTCGTCTACGTCGTTTGCCAGCGGCTCCAGCCCAGCCGTTTTGTCGCGGGCCTTGCCGCCGTCCTCTTTATCATGCATCCGGTGCAGGTGGAATCCGTGGCCTGGGTGTCAGAACGCAAGAACGTCCTCAGCCTGTTCTTTTTCCTACTCGCCATGCTCGCCCATATGCGTAGCCGTACCGCCGAAGCCCAGTGGTATACCTCGTGGCTGGCCAGGGGCTGCTATGTGCTGGCGTTATTTGCCAAGCCCATTGTCGTCGGCGCTCCGCTCCTCTTCATGGCTTATGACGTCTATTGGGCCGGCTATAGTCGACGGCGCGCCATTCTTGTCAACCTGCCCTTGTTGGGCCTTGGCCTGTTGGAAGCGATCCTGACGGTACAGGCCGTTTGGGGCTCGACTCCGTCCAAACTGTACTGGGGAAATAGCCCGTGGCTCACGGCGTTGCTGATGCTGCGCATCTGCTGGGAGTACATGATGTCCCTGGTGGCGCCGCTCAATCTGAACGTACGATACGTCTATAAGGTGGCCGACTTGGCTGGCGACATCCGCATCTGGCTCGGCGTGGGGGTCTTGGGTCTCTTAGCGCTGGTGGCCTGGCGACAACCTTTTGGCAAGCCCTTGTCGCGGTTTGCCATCCTCTGGGTGGTCGTCTTTTTCCTGCCGGTCGCCAATATCATTCCGTTCACGATTCAGCGTGCCGACCGCTATCTTTATCTGCCGAGTATCGCGCTGTTTTTACTCTCCGCCGTGGGCGTCCATGGGGTGTGTCAGCGGCTGCCGTCGCCCCGAGCCCGGTGCCTCCTCGGGGTAGGGCTGGTGGCCCTCCTCCTGCCTCTGCTGATCCTGACTGTCGAGCGCACCAAGGTCTGGGCCAATAGCGGTAGCCTGTGGCAGGACCACTTGGCCGATTATCCCGACAGTGTGAACGGGTTGCTGAACCTCGGTATCTATGATTTCGAGCAGCAAGCGTATGCGCAGGCGGAGCAGACCTTTCGCCAAATACTGCCATACAACCCCAAATTCGCGAAGGCGTATTATTATTTGGCCCGTTGCGCCTCGAAGACCGGCCGCTATACCGAAGCCATCTCGCGGTACCGAGAAGCGTTGCAGCTGCAACCGCGGGAGAAGGTGTATTACAACAACATGGGGTATGCCTTTTTTCAACTCAAGCGCTACCCGGAGGCGATCGCGGCTTACAAAGAAGCGCTGGCGCTGGCGCCGAAATATACCCGTGCCCGTATCAACCTTGCCGACGCCGCTCTGCGCCTGCGGGACTTTGCGCTGGCCCGAGAGACCTTCGAAGCGTTGCTGCGCCGGCGTCCCCGGCATTTCTGGGCGACGTTCGGCTTGTGCCAGACGTTTGTGGGGCTTGAAGACTTCGCGTCGGCCGAGCCACGGTGCCAGCAGGCGGTGCGCCTGCAGCCGCGGCACGCCAGGAGTTTGGAGCATCTGGCGTATGTGTTGTTGCGTCTGCACCGGCCGATGGCGGCATTGCCATGGGCCAAACGAGCGGTTACCGTGGCGCCAAAGTGGGCGCGAGGCTATCACACCCTCGGGGATGTCTATGTTGCACTTGGGGAGACCGCCCAGGCGCAGGACACGTATCGTACCGCCATGGAGATCAACCCCACGAATCGTCATGTGCGGCAGAAGCTCGAACGCTTAGCGTCCCCACGACAGGACGGCGATCGTGAAGCTCCCGTTGACGTGTCCGGCAAGCAGCCATGATCCCAAGGACTGCTTGGCCACAATGTGTGGATACGCCCCTCACTCTCCGGCACACGCTTTGGCCAATTCATCCCATGAGGAGATGGCCCCGGTCTCGACGGCATCGCAGCTAAAACGCTGGGCCGCCTGCAACGCCTGCCGGATCGATGCCGCGTCACCCGGACGGTAGTAAAAGGTATTCGTCCGGCAGGATCGGAGTGGTTCGGGGGCAACGATTGGCAGACGGCAGTAGGTATATTGGATGACCTTGAGGCTATCGGCAAAGACCTCTGCGCCTGGCGTGTAGGCGAGCGGGTGCAGCCCGATGTCGGCCTGTTTGAGAAAAGGGATGGTCTCCTCGAACGCCATTTCGCCATAGGCAAAAATATTGGCCCGTCGCGGCAAGTGCGGAATGGGGCCGATGATGTGAAAGGCCCAGGCCGGGAATGCGGTACTGGCTTGGTCGAGAAAGTCATAGTCGAAGTGACCGGTTCCGACATATATTAGGTGCGTGGACCAGGTCCGGTCAAATGGACTGGAGACCTCTTGATCAAACAGTTCCTTGCGAATCCCATGCGGGTGCTCGACGGCGTGGGGCAGATGGTGGAAGTACTTCAGGAGCCCCGCATTGGGGACGCTGATGAGATCAAAGTGCGCCGCGTAGCGCTCCTCCGCCTCGATGGTGACGCGATGGTAATGCCGTAAGAGCCGCATGTCATCCGACACCCGGTAGACATAGCGGGCCTCGGGATTGAGCTGGCGAAAGCGCTCGAACAGCTCCAGGCCGGGGATGGTCTCGAAGATGAACAGGTCGGCGTCCCGGACCAGCGCTTCCGCTTGTCCGAGGGGGAAGCGGCCATAGCGGGCGAAGAACCCGTGCGCCAGGTGGTTGAGTCCCCAGAGCCGCAAATTGATCGGGTGCCACGGGGTAAACCACACGTAACTCCCGAGTCCTTCGCGCACCCAGCGGAGCTGGTGCGCTTCACGCGGGATAGGGTAGGCCATGCGATGATTGCGGTGCAGCCACGACAACCAACTAATGGCCGAGGTAAAAAAGATCACCTCCCAGCCGGCCCGCCAATAGGCTTCCGCCAGCCAGTGCAGTCCCGCTTTCCGTTTCGACTCGAAATAGTGCCCGGTAACGAAAAAAACGCGCTTTTTCATCCAAGATGGCGAGCCTCTCAGCCATGTCTTTCAACGGTTAGAAAGAAATACGCATATGCTCAGGATCGTACTCTGAAGTCATGGCTACTCTACGTGATGCAAGCTGGGATTTCAAGCCACAGATCGTAGACACGTTGCTGATTTGCCTTTCCTTGTGCGGATGGGTATAACGCTCATCGTCATGAAAGTAGATTGCTCGTGCCTTCATAGCGCTAGCCAGTTTTCGACAATCAGTCCCGGCACGCGAGAGAATTCGCGGACATTGTCCGTCACCAGGGTGAGATCAAGCGCCAAGGCATGCGCAGCGATCAACAAATCATTGGAGCCAATGGGTTGGCCGATTCGTTCCAGGTGGGTGCGGATGGCCGCGTAATGCTGATCAACTGGCGCCTCTAACGGTAAAGTATCCAACTCCGACAGGATCAGTTCGACTCGCTCCATGAGCCGGGCCGACCCGCTTCTGAACGCACCGAAACGTAATTCACTCGTCACGATGATACTGGTGCAAAGGGCTGTTTCATCGATCCGAGCCAGCCGGGCACTGACCATGCCCTGCGGGTGTCGCACCAAGTCGGACACAATGTTCGTGTCGAGCAGGTAGGAATATGGCGTCATCAGCGCGCAATATCGTCATCGACCGCTGGTGGGTCTTCGATGTCAGGAAAATCTTCGTCAAGCGGTTCGAGTGTGCTTAGCAATACCAGTAAGCCACGCTTTTTCACGGGCTCTATGATGAGCCGCTCGCCCTCTTTGCGGATGATGGCTTCCCCGCCTGGCAACTCGAATTCACGTGGAATGCGCAGGGCTTGATTACGTCCGTTCCGAAACAGGCGCACATGACGTTCAGTTTGCATGGCAGTCACCTTTCATAATGGCATATGTCATAGTATAGGCCAAAAACTGGCGACTGCAAGGCGGGAAATCGGGGGCAGACCCCGATTTTCGTCTGTCCCCAACAAGAAGCCCGCTTGTATCCTCCTGTTCATGTCGCTTTGGACCTGGACGTGTCGCGCGCTTCCCCTTGCCGGACTTGCGTATACCAAGACTCGGCATAGCGTCCGTGCAGCCACAGCAACTCGTCATGCGTGCCGGATTCAATGATGCGGCCGTTGTCCATCACATGAATCATGTCAGCATAGCGAGCTGTCGTAAAGCGATGTGTGATCATGATGGCGGTTTTGCCAGCTGCCAGGCGTCGAAACCGCTGCAGCCAATCGGCTTCGCCCCAGGGATCCATGGCGCTGGTGGGTTCGTCGAGCAGAATGATGGGGGCCTGGCGCAGGAACGCCCGGGCCAGAGCCAAGCGTTGCCATTCCCCGACGCTCAGATCGGCGCCGTCGGCAAACCACTTGCCGAGCAAGGTGTCATAGCGTTGGGGCAGCCGGGCGATCGGCGCGTCGGCGCCAGCGGCTTCGGCCGCCTGAATGATGGCCGTTTCCTCAGCCGGTATGGCCAGGTCGCCGAGGGCGATATTCTCGCGAACGGTATGGTTGTATTGCACCGGCTCTTGAAACGTGGCGGTAAACATCTGCTTCAGGTCTGAGAGCGGGTAGTCTCGAACATCGACGCCGTCCAACAGAATACGTCCCGCCTGTGGGTCGTAGAGTCGGCATAACAACTTCACGAGCGTGCTCTTGCCCGCGCCATTGGCGCCCACAATCGCCACAATATCCCCAGTGGCAATCGTGAGACTAAACTCATGCAGGATGTCGCGCTCGCTCTCGGGATAGCGAAACGAGACCCGATCGAGCCGGATACCTTCCTGCAATCTGCCTGACGTCGGAACCGGATGCGGGCTGTCCACAATCTGCGGCTGCAGCTGTAAGAACCGAAACAGGTCACCCAGATAGAGCGAATTAGAAACGATCTCGCCGAGGTTCTCTAACCCGAAGTTCCTCCCGTGATTCGGCGACAACTTGTTGAAATAAAAACTCAAAAGCCTGAAACGAATCGACCTTTGTT
>CBCXVS010000057.1:0-29587 GCA_965178525.1 uncultured bacterium
ACTTTGAGGATGATTCGGTGGGCATCTGGGCTGGGCTAGGGAACCTGATCTTATGCTATTGAGGAACAACTCTATTACTTTATTTTAGCCTTGCCTCTATCGATCGTGGTCGTTGGCTGCGTCGGGATTCTGATGGAACGCGGCATTCTTCGGTTTCTTTATGGCCGCCCACTCGAAAGTTTGCTGGTGACCTGGGGGATCGGCATGGTCCTGCAGCAGGGAGCTCGCCTCTATTTCGGTGACCAAACCAGTGTCAGCCCACCCACCTGGTTTCGGGGCGGATGGGAAGTCATGACCGGCCTGATTTTTCCATACAGCCGGATCTTCATCATTCTTCTCTCGCTGCTCAGTCTTGTGATCATCTATCTTTTGCTCTACCGCTCCAGCACCGGATTGAAGATTCGCTCGGTCATGCAAAACCGCGATATGGCCGCCTGTATGGGCATCTCAGCCCGCAAGGTCGATACCTTGACATTTGCTCTGGGCACCGCTCTGGCCGGGCTCGCCGGGTGTGCGCTGAGCCTAATCGGCACGGTGGATCCGGAGGTGGGAAAGACCTATATTGTCGATTCGTTCATGGTCGTCGTCTTGGGCGGCGTCGGCAGACTGTTCGGCACCGTTCTCGCTTCGTCCGGCGTCGGCATGTCGAATAAAATCTTGGAGCCGCTTATTGCTGGGACCGCCGCCGCCGTCTATGCCAAGGTGGCGATCCTGGCCCTAGTGATCTTTTTCTTACAACTGAAGCCCACAGGTATCTTCCCAGCTAAAGCGGTACGCTAAGGCGAGAGAAAAGGAATCGTTTGTTATGAAGCACGCCTTAGCCCGCAAAGCAACCCTCATACCCACCGTGATCTTCGTCCTCGTGCTGCTCGCCGGCTTACCCCTACTGAACGCCTATGGCCTGGTGTCGGATTATTATTTAAATCTGTTCGGAAAATATCTGGCGCTGGCCATTCTGGCGTTGGGAATGGACCTGATTTGGGGTTATACCGGCATTTTGAGTCTGGGCTAGGCCATCTTTTTCGGTCTTGGCGCTTATGCTATGGGCATGTACCTGATGCTGGAATCGAGCGGCCAGGGTGTATACGGCGAGGCGATCCCCGATTTTATGGTGTGGAACCGCGTGACGCAGTTGCCGCTCTACTGGGTGCCGTTCAAATCGTTCCCGGTGGCGGTGATGGCCAGCATGCTCGTTCCGGCCGTTACGGCGGCGATGATCGGCTTGTTGACCTTTCGCCGGCGCGTTGGCGGCACCTATTTTGCCATCTTGACGCAAGCGATCGCGTTTGCCACCTAGTTGCTGTTCAACCGCAACGAGATGAATCTGGGTGGGACGAACGGTCTCACCGATTTTAAGTCGATTCTGGGCTTCTCGCTCAACGATGCCAGTACGCTGCGCAGTTTGTACCTGATGACCTCGTTGATGCTGATTGTGAGCTTCGTGGTGTGCCGCTGGCTGGTCGGGTCGAAAATGGGCTTGGTCTTGACGGCGATTCGCGATCAAGAACAGCGCGTGCGGTTTTTGGGGTATCCGGTGGCTCATTACAAAATTTTTATTTTTGCGGCGGCGGCGGCGCTGGCCGGTCTGGCCGGGGCGCTGTATGTACCGCAAGTCGGCATCATTACCCCAAGTCAGATCGGCGTGTTGCCATCGTTGGAAATCGTCGTCTGGGTCGCGACCGGAGGCCGCAATAGTCTCATCGGCGCCATCATCGGTGCCGTGGGCATCAATGCCGCTCGCAGTGTGCTGACAGCGCAGTTTCCGGAGTGGTGGCCGATTATCCTGGGCGGCCTGTTCGTGGCCGTCGTGTTACTGTTGCCGCACGGCATTGTCGGCCTCCCACAGCAGTGTCTTCAAAGCCTCAGACGAATGCGGAATGCGGAATGCGGAATGCGGAATGCGGAATAGGAGAGGGAAGTTTTCAGGCATGGCGGACACGCCTTATACTGACGCAGACAACGCCGAATCGCAAGCAGGTATTCTCAAAAGCTGATAGCTGATAGCTGATAGCTTTTAATGCGGAGAAATAGCATGGCTGAGCACGGCACCATCATGTACCTCGAAGGGGTGACTGTCTCGTTCGATGGGTTTCAGGCCTTGCAGGAAGTGGATTTTTACGTGGATCACGGCGAGCTGCGTGCGCTTATTGGCCCGAATGGGGCTGGGAAAACGACACTGCTCGACGCCATCTGCGGCAAGGTGAAGCCCGATCTGGGGCGGATTATCTTCCGCGATAAAACGGAACTACATCGGCTCGAAGAACACGAGATTACGACCCTGGGTATTGGACGGAAATTTCAGACGCCGTCGGTCTTCAAAAATCTGACGCTGTTCGATAACCTGTCGCTGGCGTTGCGCAACAAGCGGGACGTCTTGGCAACCTTATTCGGCGTCTTGCGGCCGGCGCATCGGGACAAGATCGATGCCACGCTCGACACGCTAGGTCTGCAGGAAAAAGCGCAGCAACTGGCGGGCGTCCTCTCCCATGGTGAATGCAGTGGCTGGAAATCGGCATGGTCATCGTGCAGGAGCCGGCGCTGTTCCTCCTCGATGAGCCCGTGGCCGGTATGACCCAAGAGGAGCGGGAGAAGACGGGCGAACTCTTGCAGTGGCTGGCGCAGGATCACGCCGTGTTGGTCGTCGAACACGATATGGAATTTGTCCGTCAAACCGCGCATCGCGTTACCGTGCTGCACGAGGGCCAGGTCTTGTGCGAGGGCTCGGTGGAGCGGGTACAAAACGATTCACGGGTGGTTGAAGTCTATCTGGGAAGAGGGTCATGACACCCATGCTGACCGCGCAGGGGCTCAATGTAAGTTATGGCGACAGCCAGGTCTTGTGGGATGTACATCTGCACGTCCCGGCCGGACAGGTGGTCTGCCTCATGGGACGCAACGGCGTTGGGAAAACTACGCTGTTGAAAAGCATTATGGGCCTGCTCCGGCCCCGTTCGGGCTCGATCCTGTTTCAGGGCGAATCGCTCGCCTCATTGCCGACGGATCAACGGGCCAAGCGCGGCATGGGCTATGTGCCGCAAGGACGCGAGATCTTCCCGGACATGACCGTGCTAGAAAATCTGTGCATCGGCATGGTGGCGCAGGGTGTGACCAACACGGTGATTCCCGAGGACATTTTTGAACTCTTCCCCGTTCTCCGGACCATGCTCAACCGCAAGGGCGACGTGCTGAGCGGCGGCCAGCAACAACAATTGGCCCTGGCCCGCGCCCTGGTGACGCGCCCGGCTCTGTTGTTACTCGATGAACCCACGGAGGGCATTCAGCCCTCGATCATTCTCGAGATCGAGGATGTCATTCGGCGCATCAAAGAAGACCATCGCATGTCGATCCTATTGGTCGAGCAATACCTCGATTTTGCCAGCCGCCTGGCCGATCACGTCTACGTGATGGAAAAGGGCACGATCGTGATGCAGGGCAAGCTCGATGAGCTACAGGATAAGGACGTGAAACGATATCTGGCGTTCTAACCTCCGGGGGAGACGTGGCAGCACACCAACCGCGACCGAATGAGGGCGTCTTACAGCTCGGGTTACGGCGGATAGGCCAACGAACCGTGCTGCACGACTGCTATGCCCACGTGCCCCTGCGGGTCCTGCGGCCCGTATACCTGGACGACACCGGCACAGCCGCTCTCTACCTGCTGAATCCGTGTGGCGGCGTCTTGGGCGGGGATACGTATAGCATCCACGTCACGTTGGATGCTGGAGCCAAGGCTTATCTCACCACGCCATCGGCAACCCAACTCTATGCCACCCAAGGGGCGCCAGCCCAACAGCATATCGATTTCACCCTGCGAGACGGAGCGGTCCTGACCTATTGGCCAGAGCAGACGATCCCGTTTGCCGATGCGGCTTTTCATCAACACATGACCGTACGCCTCGGGCGTGACGCCTACGCGTTCCTGGGCGATATTCTGGCGCCGGGCCGTCTGGCCCGGGAAGAAATGTTCGCTTATCGCGAGTTCAGCAGCAGTCTTCGCGTGGAAAATGAACAGGGTGATCTCCTGCTGCAGGAACGCACCCGTTTGCCACCGCAACGACAAGCCCTCAGCAGTCTGGGACTGTTGGAAGGCTATGCCTACCTCGGCACGTTCTATACCTTGTATGGCGGCACGGCGCTCGCTCCGACCCTGGCGGACGCGCTGCACGACCTGTTGACTTGCCGCCAGCGCCTTTTGGGCAGTGCCACCACATTGCCGTATGGCGGTCTCGCCATACGTATGCTGGCTGAGGACCACACGTGTATCAGTCAGGCGATGTACGACGCCTGGGACTTCCTGTGCCAACATGTCCTTGGGCACCCGGCTCCGCCACGCCGCTCCTGAACGAGGACTGAAGACTGAGAGCTGAGAGGAAAAGGAAAACGATCGTGCATCTTACACCACGCGAGATTGATAAACTCCTCATCTTCGTTGCCGCGGACGTGGCTCGGCGGCGGCGCGGCCGGGGGCTCAAGCTCAACTATCCCGAGGCCATGGCCCTGATCACGTCCGAGATTCTCGAAGGCGCGCGCGACGGGCAATCGGTGGCGGACCTCATGCAATTTGGTAAACAAATTTTACGCCGGGACGAGGTCATGGAAGGCGTGCCGGAAATGCTCGCCGAGGTGCAGGTGGAGGCGACCTTTCCCGATGGCACCAAATTGGTGACGGTGCATGAGCCATTGGGGTGAAGATTGAGGACTGAGGGATGAAGACTGAGGACTGAGAGAAAGAGGATGGGATATGGTTCCGGGAGAGTATCGGCTGCGGACTGACCCGATTGAGGCCAATGTGGACCGAGAGACGGTTGAGATTGAGGTTGCCAACATCGGAGACCGGCCCATTCAGGTCGGATCGCATTTTCACTTTTTCGAAGTCAACAAAGCGTTGGTGTTTCCACGCCGCTTGGCGTTTGGCAAACGGCTCAACATCCCGGCGAGCACTGCCGTACGTTTCGAGCCGGGAGACCGCAAGCCGGTTACCCTCGTGACCTTCAGCGGCAGCCAGGAAGTCCATGGGCTGAACAATCTGAGCCAGGGCGCGGTGACCGAGGCGGCGCGAGAGGCGGCATTAGAACGCGCACTGGCCCAGGGCTTTGGCAACACCGAGACGGCGTGAAGAGGAGAGGCCCATGAGTTTACCGATTGATCGGCGCACCTATGCCCAGATGTACGGTCCGACCGTAGGCGACCGGGTGCGCCTGGCGGATACCGAACTGTTCATCGAAGTGGAACGCGATTTCACCGTCTATGGCGACGAAGTCAAATTCGGCGGGGGCAAGGTATTGCGCGATGGCATGGGCCAATCCCCGCAGGTAACGGCGCTCGATGCGCCGGATCTGCTCATCACCAACGTCCTCATGATCGACTACTGGGGCATTGTCAAAGCGGATATCGGTATCAAAAACGGCCGTATCGCGGCCATTGGGAAAGCCGGAAACCCGGCCCTCATGTCCGGCGTCCATCCGCAACTCATCGTTGGGGCGAGCACAGAAGTCCTGGCGGGCGAAGGCTTGATCGTCACCCCGGGCGGTATCGACTCGCACATTCACTTCATTTGCCCGCAGCTCATCCCGGAAGCAATGACCTCCGGTATCACGACGATGCTCGGGGGCGGCACCGGCCCGGCCACCGGCACCAACGCCACTACCTGTACGCCCGGCCCTTGGAATATGCACCGCATGTTGCAAGCGGCGGAGGAATATCCGATGAATCTGGGTTTTCTGGGCAAAGGCAATAGCTCCATGCCGCAACCTCTGCAGGAGCAAGTTGAAGCCGGTGCGATCGGCCTCAAGCTGCACGAAGACTGGGGTTCAACGCCAGCGGCGATCGATTGCTGCCTGGGCGTGGCGGAAGCGTATGATATACAGGTCGCGATCCACACGGACACGCTGAACGAGGCCGGCTTCGTGGAGAATAGTATGGCCGCCTTTCGTGGCCGAACGATTCATACCTACCACACCGAAGGGGCCGGCGGCGGCCACGCCCCGGACATCCTCAAGGTGTGTGGCGAGGCCAACGTCTTGCCCTCGTCGACCAATCCGACGCGGCCTTACACCGTCAATACCCTTGACGAACACCTCGATATGCTCATGGTCTGCCATCATCTCGACCCGAATTTACCGGAAGATCTGGCCTTTGCCGAGTCGCGTATCCGTCCGGAGACCATTGCCGCTGAGGACATCCTGCACGATTTGGGGGCCCTTAGCATGATGAGTTCCGACGCACAGGCCATGGGCCGGGTGGGCGAAGTAATTATCCGGAGCTGGCAAACTGCAGACGAAATGAAGCAGCAACGCGGCCGCCTGCCCGAGGAACAGGGCGAGAACGACAACGTCCGGGTGAAGCGTTATCTGGCCAAATACACCATCAATCCGGCCCTGGCACACGGTTTAGCGGATTATGTCGGCTCCCTCGAAGTCGGCAAGCTCGCCGACCTGGTGCTCTGGAAGCCGGCATTTTTCGGCGTCAAGCCCGAAATCATCGTCAAAGGCGGCGCCATTGCCTACAGTCTCATGGGCGATCCGAATGCCTCCATCCCGACGCCGCAGCCGGCCTTTTACCGCCCCATGTTCGGCGCCCTGGGACGGGCGAAGTATGCCACGTCCTACACGTTCGTCTCGCAGGCGGCGCTAGACCGAAGTTCCCCTGGCAGAATAGGCGGAGGGTTAAGTAGATCAACAGGTTGGCCCAATTCAAAAGTCCATTTACATGGGAACAATCCAACCTCCTGAAACGACATGGCTTATGGTCATACGTTTTCAGACGATGTCAAGCCCATGGTGCAGAATAGGAGCGAAAATTTTGCGATTTACATGGGAACAAAGGTCAATTCGTTTCAGGCTTTTGAGTTTTTATTTCAACAAGCTGTCGCCGAATCACGGGAGGAACTTCGGGCTAGAGCGCGGGATTCCGGCGCAACTGGGCTTGCAAAAGGAACTGGCGGCGGTGCACAACTGTCGCGGCATTGGCAAATCGGACATGGTCCACAACAGCTTGACGCCACAGGTTGACGTGGACCCGGAAACCTACGTGGTCAAAGCCAATGGCGAGGTACTGACGTGTGAACCGGCGCCCCGTTTATCCCTGGCGCAACGGTATTTTTTGTTCTGATGGTAACACCACCGCACACGCCACAGTGGCGCCGGGAGGCGCCGGCTGACCTCGCTTTGTGGCATCTGCTGCAAATCAGTGATCAGCTCTTTCCCACCGGCTCCTACGCCTTCTCACACGCCTTGGAGACGTATGTTGAGCAGGGTATAGTGCAGGATCGTGTGTCGTGCCAGCAAGTGTTCGAAAACCTCTGTCACAACGCTCTGGGTCCCTGCGATTTGGTATTTTGTGCCCACGCGTTTCGCCTCGCGGCCATGCCGGCGCTAGCCCATCTGGTGCGCCTCGATCACCTGCTGACAGCATTCAAAGTAACGCGGGAACTGCGGCTGGAGAGCCAATATACGGGACAGGCGTTTCTCCGCGCCAGTCTGACGTTGCAGCCGTCAGCGTTGATCGAGCCGTTTTGGCAAGCGGTTCGGCAGGACACCACACCGGGCCATCATGCCATCGTTTTCGGCCTGGTGGCCCAGTGCGTCGGTATCCCGGAAACCCATGCCTTGCAGGGGTATCTCTACATCGTCATCGCCGGCTGGGTGGCCGCCGCGTTGCGCCTGGTGCCCCTCGGTCAAACCGACGGCCAACGGCTGCTGCACGCCCTGATGCCGACCTTGAGCGAGGTGATGCAGCGCTATCGCGACCTGCCAGTGGCGGAAGCCTGGAGTTGTACCCCGGGTCTGGACATTCGCAGCATGCAGCACGAGCGGCAATACTCGCGGCTGTTTCGATCATGAGGAGACGACACGATGCATGACTTTTACCGCGGCCAACCACACGACCATGCCCACGATACGGCCTGGCCCGGCACGATTCCCAAACCCACGACCATCGGCATTGGCGGCCCGGTTGGTTCCGGCAAAACCGCCCTCGTAGATCGTCTGTGCAAAGCCCTGCGCCAGACCTACCGCCTGGCCGTTATCACCAACGATATCTATACCAAAGAAGACGCGGAGTTCCTCTGCCGTAGCGGCGCCCTGGACACGGAGCGCATTGTCGGCGTGGAAACCGGCGGATGTCCGCACAGCGCCATCCGGGAAGACGCCTCGGTGAACCTCGACGCCATTGTCGACCTCACCCGGCGCTTCGACGATCTGCAATTGATCTTCGTCGAAAGCGGCGGCGATAATCTCGCGGCCACGTTCAGCCCGGAGCTGGCCGACTTGACGATCTATGTCATCGACGTCTCGGCCGGAGACAAAATTCCCCGCAAGGGGGGTCCGGGCATTACGCGTTCTGACCTGTTGGTTATTAACAAAATCGATCTCGCCCCCCATGTTGGCGCGGATTTGCAGGTCATGCAGCGGGACGCCATGAAGATGCGCGGCGACAGGCCGTTTTTGTTCACCAATCTGCGTGACGAGACGGGTCTGCCAGCCGTGATCGCCTAGCTGTGTAGCCAGTTTGAAGAGCTTAGCAAACTCACAGGCGGCAGCATGTAGTCCTTTGACCTCATTGGCCAGTTGGTGTAGACCACGCCGTTGGTCTCCATCCATTCCATACGTTTTCTCCTGGAAGAGTAGCGTTGACTGACTCGGTATAGCAGCCGCATTCTTTCCGACAGCGATTACCGTGTCAACGTTTCTTCTGCCTTGCTCTCGACCGAGAGACGAGGTATTTGGCAGGCACGATCATCTTGACTGATGTCCGGTATTCATCAAAAATTGAGCGTCTTGGGACACGGTGCGGAGGCGCTATGCCGTTGCCATGACCCATTACCATAGGGGGCCGTCAGAGAGGTGATCAACTGCAATCCGACATCATGAGAACACGAGGAGGTGACTCACATGGGTCAGCTCGATGGGAAAGTCGCGTTGGTAACCGGGTCGGGTCGGAATATAGGTCGCGCCACCGTTTTGCAGCTGGCGGCGGAAGGGGCGAACGTGGTGGTCAATGCCCGCAGCAATCAAGCCGAGGCAGATGCCGTGGCCCAGGAGGCCCGTGCCCTCGGGGTGAAGGCGCTGTCTGCCCTGGCTGATGTGGCCAAGCGAGATCAAGTCGACCACATGGTATCCAGGACGATGGCCGAATTTGGCCGCATTGACATCCTCATCAACAATGCGGCGATCCGTCCCCATCAACCCTTTACGGAACTGACGGTTGAAGACTGGGAAGCGGTTCGGGGCGTTGTCCTGGATGGGGCGCTCTATTGCACTCGAGCCGTCATCAATTCGATGGTGGAAAACCGCTATGGCCGCATTCTATTCGTCACCGGTGAAGGGGCGTTTGTCGGGGGCGCCCGTCGCGCTCATGTCTCGGCGGCCAAAATGGGATTGGTGGGGTTAGCGCGGAGCTTGGCCTCGGAGTTTGCCGCCCATAACATTCGGATCAATGTGATCTCTCCAGGCAGTATCGATACCACGCGCGCCAACCCTGAATGGTATCAGGGACGAGCGCCAACTGCTGCAGGGATTCCTCTACAGCGTCAGGGAAAAATAGAGGAAATTGCCGCCACGTGCCTGTTTCTGGTAAGTGATGATAGCGGTTTCATCACGGGTCAGACGATCCATGCCAACGGTGGGGTGGCCTACCACTGATCTGTCAGCACATCTAAGCCCACCGTCATTTGGCCCGGTGGTCTTTTGGCGTGCGGTCGCCTTCTGTGAAAAAGGGTCAAGTCTTGCTATTAATGTCCCACGAAATAACTGACTCCGAACAGGCGCACCACTCCCGTTCAGGCTCAAATCTGTCTTAAAACGGGTAGAGTCAGCCTGTCTAACACCGCGATGGGACAAGGTCCTTCTAGGGCTACGCCACTCGCTCCACTGTCACATGGTAGCCCAGACGCTCAAGAGCCTTAATAGCCCGCTTGCGCTCGCGCTCCTCCTTCTGCGGCTGAAAGCGATCATACCGACTTTCCTCATAATAGGTCCCGTCTGAGAAAAGGTGGTAAATGATCACTAAGATTTTGTGCGCCACCGCCATCGCCGCTTTCTTACCGCCAATTCGGGCCTCAAGACGCCGGAATGTACGCCCCAAAAAGGTTGGCGTTTTGCGCGCAGCCCAGGCACACTGCACCAAGACGCGACGTAAATAGCGGTTACCCTTCTTCATCTTACCTCGACGTCGTTTACCTGCGCTCTCGTTATTGCCCGGAGAGACCCCGGCCCACGACGCCAAGCGCGAGGCAGAGCCAAAACGGCTCATGTCCCTTCCGATTTCGGCCATGACGTCACGAGCGGCTTGCTCCTGCACACCCGGCCTGCTGATGAGCTGCTCAATCTGAGGTTGCATCGGTTCAACCAGGTCGCCGATGTGCGCCTCAAGCTCTGCAATCTGATGATCGAGCAGATCGACCAGGTCCAGAGCACTCTGGATGAGCCAGCCATGATGCTCGGTGAACTGCCCCTGGAGGGCGAGTTCGAGCTGAGCCAACTTGCGTCTCAGCCGCCCTTTGGCCAGCTCGGCTATCTGGTGCGGATCGCGTTCGCCAGCGATCAAGGCAGCCAGCATCAGACGACCGCTGCGGCCAAAGAGGTCCGACACCACACTGGCGAGCTTGATGTTGGTATCCTCGAGAATCTTGTAGACGCGGTTTTTGGCTTGGCTCCGGGTCTGCACCAAGCCCACGCGGCTGCGCGTGAGATCGCGTAAAGCCTGAATCGACGGTGGCGGAATGAAGCTCGGACGGATGAGGCCATGAGCCAACAACTCCGCAATCCACGTGGCATCCGCTTTGTCCGTCTTCTTACCTGGCCGCCCGCGCATCTCTTGCCGGTTGCCGACCAGGACCTCGACCACCGCCGAGAGCACATGATAAATCGGCTGCCAATAAACTCCGGTGCTCTCCATCGCGACGATCGGACAGTCCTCAGCCACGAGCCAATCACTGAACGCGAGGAGGTCGGGGTAAGTCGTGCCGTATTCACGGTGTGTCAGAGTGATCTGGCCCTCCGGACTGACCCGACGCAAGCACGCGCTCAGTACCGCTTGATGACAATCAATGCCGCAACATACCGGGTGAACCCCTTGCATGCCGTCTCCCTCCGATCTTGAATAGGAGTGCCTGAAGGAGGAGAGAGTGGGGCTCCAGCTTGGGGATGCACTCATCCCACGCGTGATCCAACCGAGTCGACTGATCGGGATGCTGTAAGCCGGACAGACCACTTTAAGTCCGGGGTCGAGCCCCTACAATCTGAGCCACGTCCTTTGGCCACTGTCCCCTCCGTCTTCTTTATATCAGAGTTGACGTGCAGGCGTGCCTCATTTCATGAGACGGAGTGGGGAACTTCTGCATGAAACTTTATATGGGTAAGCTGACATAGGGAGGCCATTCGTGTGGCATCCGTGATGGCGTACAATCCCTTTGCGGCGGAGGTCAAGGCCGATCCGTATCCTTACTACGATTGGCTGCGGCGCGAACATCCCGTCTATCACCATGAACAGCTGGATTTCTGGGCGCTCAGCCGCTATGAGGATATCGAAGCGGCGGCACGCCATCCCGAGGTGTTTTCCTCGGCGCAAGGTATTGGACCGGACCGGCAACCCGGTCTGACGATGATCGTCAAGGACCCGCCGGAACATACGCGGCTGCGGAAGCTGCTGAGCAAGGCGTTTACGCCACGTATGGTGGAGCAACTGGCTCCGCGTATTCGGACGATTGTCGATGAATTGCTCGATGCCGTGATGGCCCAGGGCTCGTTCGACCTGGTACAGGATCTGGCCTATCCGCTGCCCGTGATTGTGATTGCCGAGATGCTTGGCGTCGACCCGGAACGCCGCGATGCGTTTAAACGCTGGTCGGATGACGTCGTGCATCTCGTGGCGGCCGGGCAAACCGAACAAAGTCTGGCGCAGTATATGCAGAGTTGGGAAGCGTTCAAATCGTACTTTGTCGAGATGATTGAAGAGCGCCGACGTACGCCACGGAATGATTTGGTCTCCGCCTTGGTCATGGCGCAGGAAGAACGCGACGCGCTGACCCTGAGTGAGATCCTCAATGCCTGCCTGTTGCTACTCGTGGCCGGCAATGAGACGACGACCAATCTGATCGGGAATGGCGCTCTCGCTCTGTTTGCCCATCCTGATGAAGGGGCGAAACTGCGCCAAAGGCCCGAATTGATTCATGCCATGGTGGAGGAGGTGCTGCGCTACGATGCGCCGGTCCAAGGTTTTTTCCGGACGACGACCCGTGACGTGACCATCCGCGGCACAACGATTCCCGCCGATAGTAAAATTGTGCTGCTTTGGGCCTCGGCGAACCGCGATCCGGACGTATTTCCGGACCCGGATCGGTTCGACATCGAACGCCAGCCGGAACGCCATTTGGCGTTTGGTATTGGGATACACTTTTGCCTTGGCGCCCCTCTGGCCCGGCTTGAGGCACGGCTTGCCACGGAAGCGCTGCTGCGGCGTATGCAATCCCTTGCGCCCGATACGCAGGGTGTCCTCGAATGCGTGGACAACCCGCTTTTGCGTGGCTTGAAACGGTATCCGTTCGTGTTTGAACCGGCGTCGTGACGGGTTGTGAGCACGCTTCAGGTCTGGGCGCATTCATCGATGCAGATAGTTGAGAGCCAGGCCGGGTCGCGGCCATCGCATCGACACCAGACGACCCGATTCGGAGAGGGTGATGTAGGCGGTACGCAGGTCTCGGCCACCAAAGCAGATATTCGTCGTGGTGGGGTCGGGCATGGGCACGTGCTCGACGCGGCTGCCGTCCGGGGAGATAACGGTAATGCCGCCGTTGTGCAGAGTGGCCACGCACACATGTCCCTCACCGTCGACGGCCAGGGAATCGAATTCTTGGTAACCCGGTAGCCCGACGAGAAGGTAGCCACGATTGACGGTTCCCGTACGCTCAATGCGTACCTGACCCGGTTCGGTGATGTCCCACCACCACACCCGTCCCGGAATCGTTTCGGCCGCATAGAGTCGAGCGCCATCCGGTGAGAGGCCGATGCCATTCGGGGTGGCCATGGCCCGGATGACCTCTCGGCACTCGCTGCCATCCGCTTTGGCGTAGCAGATGAAGCCCCGGTCCATGTCACGCCGCCGGGTCTTGCCGAGATCCGTAAACCAAAACCCGCCGTGCGCATCGAACACCATATCGTTCGGACCGCGGAGCTGATCCTGATCGGAATGCGTATAGAGGGTCTCGAATGCGCCGGTCTCGAGATTGACCGCCTGAATACTGCCTCCCTGATAACTCTCGTCCTGCAGCCCCGGCACGGCGCTATTCCCTCGCTGGTGCCAGGCAAATCCGCCGTTGTTGCAGACGTAGCAACGGCCGTCCGGTCCGATCGCCGCACCATTCGGGCCGCCGCCGAGCTGCGCGATGACGGATACGTCGCCGCTTGGACTCACCCGGCTTAGCATTTGCCGCTCGATCTCCACGAGTACGACCGAGCCGTCGGGCATGGCCACTGGGCCCTCAGGGAACCGCAGGCCGCTCGCGATTTCAGTAATGTCAATCATCTTCCGTTCTCCCATGCCTCAACGGGATACCGCAGGTCTGACGTGCGAGGAAAGCGATGTCGACAATGTCGTATAGAGACGTACATAGCTTGCATCATAGCGGAGACAGCTAAAATGGACCATTATGTATGTTATACCAGTGCCATGGCGTCGAGGATCTCGCGACGCTTTCCTGTACCGTCCAGGCGATTCTCCACCGCAAAGACATGCGCATAGAGATTGGCAATCCACGGGTGGCCCTCCTGGGTGACCCGCAAATACCGGAGGGCGTCTTGAATATACGGGTGTACAGCCTGCCAATAGAAGGTCGGAAAATGATCTCGGAGATCACGCGGGGAGGTGTAGCCCAATGTCGCATTCGTACCGGTTTCTTCGAATTCATAGAAAAGCGCCGGGAGCTTGAGCAAATGACGCGGGTCGGCAAGCTGGCCAATTAAATCCGCCGCCCGCACGAGCCCAGGATAATCGGCTGTACCCTGGTGGTCGTCATCGTTGGGGACGGGGAAGCGGGTCCGTTCGATATAGGTCGCAAGCATTTCGGCATCAATGTGGGTGTGCCCTCCGAAGCGTTCCCGGATGAAGTGTTTGCCACAATCCACATGATAAGGCGTCAAGGACGCATCCGTAGCCGTTTCCGGCAGAGCGACCGTGTGGTCGTCAACGCCAGTGATATAAGAGCCCTCGCCATCTTCCCGGCAGACGCCGCGGACATAGCCGATATCATGGCATAACAGCGCCAGCACCACATAGAGCCAGTCCTGTGGCGTGACGTCACCCTCGAGGAGGTGTTTGCCCCAGAGGATGTCCTGTCCGACGAGAGTCACCATGATCGTGTGTTCAACGTTATGATAGAGAGCATCGCTCCCCGCAATGTTTGCCAGTGCCATGCGGCCGGTTTGGCTCAGGATATCGGGGTATTCTGGCTCGATATTGCCGTATGCTTGCCGGTAAGCTTGTTGTAGTCGGTCGACCAGGGCATCAATGAGGTATGCGGTGGGGTTGAACATGTCAGGACCTCCCAAAGAGAACGCTACGCGGGATAAATTGAGAAGGGACCATCAGTCCTTTGGGTGCGATTTTTTATCTCAGCGCCGGGCTGATTCCCGGTGTTGCTTATGATTAGGGCAAAAACTGTGCCAGACCGCATACGCATCGTGCAACATACATATTTTAAAAGACTTTTTGATTTCCGTCGGTATCCGGTTGCGTGGTGTTAGCAGCATGTTGAGACACGTGGGAGGAGAGACATACTGTCTCACAAGTGTCTCAAATGTCACATCCTTCGCCTGCCGATCATCGCTAACGCAGGCGGCCGCCTCCTGGTTGCCGCCGTTCAAACCCCTGTCGCATCTCCTTTAACAGCCGCTCTGACCAGTCGCCAGGCGCGTCTTGAGGGGGTTGATGACATGTGTTGTCGATCATCACGCCGCCACTGGCTGCGCACTGCTCCTTGGCAAGCTGTTGCTCGCGAATCGACGGACATCCCCAGAGACTCAGGACAAGGCATAGTCCAAGGACTGCCAACATGCTCCTGACATGCCTGGACATCATGAGCTTTGTCATATTTCCGGGCAAAAAATATGGCAACCATGTTATACAGAAGTTTCGCATGTGATGTCTTCTCTCCTCACGTCTCTCCGTACGTAGATGGGGGAAGCTGAAGCTCGGGTATTTTGCCTCAATCCCGGCTCTCCCACCAGAGGGCGAACCGATTTGGAATACGGGTTGTAATTTCTCTGTTCTGAAGATTGAGACACGGTGTTATGCATAGGGAGTTGTGGTGTACATCATGCGGTTACGTACCTGGACAACATCACCTGCATCGGTCGTGCGGCTGGGATGGCTGGTCGCGGTGGGGCTGAGCGGCACCCTACTCGCCTCTCACGTTGTGGCAACGGATGATCAGATCCTGCTGAACTTCAGAGATGTCGACATCACACAGCTGGTCATCTTCATGAGCGATCTCACGGGCAAAACGTTTCTGGTCGACCATACCGTCCGCGGCACGATTACGCTCGTGGCCCCCCAACCCATGAGTCGTGATGACGTATACCAGGTGTTCCTCGCCGCACTCCACAGCCGAGGGTTCGCTGCCGTTTCTCAAGGCGCTATTGTCAAAATTCTTCCGGCCCGAAAAGCCAGATCGAGCCCAATCCCATACCGCGATTAGGGACCCATCTCGGCGGGTTCTTGCGTCTGCTGCCGCTTAATCGTATGATGCGTGACATTACAAAGCCAGTCAGCCACATCATACTGTTGGGCCGACACGATGCATACCGTTCAGGAAGACATCAGCACCATTACCCTACAGGGGATCGACCTCCCGGTCGTCCGCCGCGGGACGGGGCCGCCATTATTTCTGCTCCACGGCGGCGATGGACCGCAAGACCATCTGCCGTTTTTCGACCGTCTGACGGCGCGGTTCGAGGTCATCGCACCCACCCATCCCGGCTTCGCGGGGAGTCCAGTGCCGGAACATTATGACACAATGGAAGACCTGGTCTATCTCTATCTCGATTTGCTGGACACGTTGAACCTGCACGATGTCGTCATGCTAGGATTATCCATGGGCGGCTGGGCTGCGGCGGAAATTGCGGTGCGCAATGCCAGCCGCCTGTCAAAGCTTGTTTTGGCCGATGCTGTGGGCATCAAACCCGGCAATCGCGACACGCGTGATATCGCCGATATCTTCGGATTGTCTGATGCCGATGTCGGGCGGTTGTTGTTTCACGACCCCTCCAGGCAGCCGAACCCCGCCGATATGACGGATGAGCAGTTGGCGCTCCTGGCCGCCAACCGCATTGCCTTTGCGCTCTACACATGGGATCCCTATATGCACAATCCCAAGTTGCGGTATCGGCTGCACCGCATTTCCGTGCCCACACTGCTGCTCTGGGGGGCAAGCGACGGACTTGTGACCGTGTCCTACGCGGAGGCGTATCGCGATATGATCCCTGGGGCAACGCTTGCCGTCATTCCCGAAGCGGGCCATTTGCCGCAAGTGGAGCAGCCGGACGTCTTTGTCGAGCACGTCCTATCGTTTGCCATCTCATGAGAGTATCATCATGCAGACCTGGTTTTTTACCGAAGACGCTTATCCCTACTTGCCCGATGCCGACACGTATGAGTCCATCCGGGTTAACTTGCCCAACAAGTATTACGATCCCGACAAAGGCACAGACCTGTATCATATGTATCTTGATCGTATAGGAAAGTGCATTTTCCCGATCCCAGAAGTCCCCATTTCTCAAGGATGAACGAGCCAAGTGAGGGTTCCCGGGTGAGGACTGATGAGGGGTGGACGAAGCGGCTCCATCGTGGTAAAACCGCTTCACCATAACAATCTGATCCTCCTCACTCGGTGCGACCCCATGATGGCGCCATCCGTCGGACACTGGAGTGTCTTCAAACAGATCTGTGCCGATCACTGGGATGAGTTTAAATACGCCAATCCCCGCTACCCAACATCCTACTATGACAGCCTCGTGGCCAAGATGCTCGTCTGTGGTAACCCCGAAAAGATCGGCTATATGGAATACCGCTGCCTCCAATGTGGTCAAGGTAAGCCTTTGGTCTCCATGAGTTGTAAATCGTCTCTGTGCTTGCGATGCGCCAAAGTCTACGTCGACAACTGGGTCAGCCAGGTGAGCCAGGTTCTCCACGAGGGGGTAATCTATCGACATATCATCCTGACCGTCCCGGCCATGTTCCGTACGCCTTTCTACCAAAACGCTGAGGTCTTGTTGAGTGAGTTGATGCGGTGCGGGGCGCAGTGCCTGGATGATTTCTATAGCGAGGTCAGGGGGAAGACGCTCAGAGGTGGCTATATTGAGGTGATCTACACGCATGGGCGCAATGGTCAATATCATCCCCATCTGCCTGTGATCGCCACGAGTGGGGGCTACGATGATCAGGCCGGGAGCTGGGAACATCTGAATTTTTTGCCTTACGATCTGCTGCGTCACAAATGGCAGTAGCATCTGATGAACATGTTGAGACGTACCTTGGCAAACGATGCGATCAAGGACCTGGTGGATTGGTGTTTCAAGAAGTATCCCGACGGCTTGGTGAGCCGCGTGCAGAAGGGAGAAGTGCCGTCTCAGTATCAGAGTTTGGCGAGCTATGTGGCCAAGTATGTGGTGAGTCCGCCGATCTCGGTAAGACGGATTGACCGCTATGATGGTGAGCGGGTGACGTACCACTACCGGTCTCACAGACCGGACCGGACCGAACATGAAACCATTGATGTCATGACGTTTATTGGCCGGATGATCCCGCACACGATGCCCAAAGGGTTCAAGCGCATTCGGTATTACGGGGTGCAGGCCACCAAGACGTTTGCCAAGGTGAAGGAGGTGATTCAAGCGGCCCTGAGCAAGGTGAAGGAGGTGCTCAGGGGTGCGGTGAAGATCATCCCTCGGATGACTTACAAGCAACGTTATGAGAAGAGTACGGGTCGCAACCCCTTGATCTGTGAGCATTGTCGGAGTGAGATGGGGCTGTGGCGCATCTGGAATCCGACCTACGGGGTAATCTATGACGAGGGCGAGGAAATCAAACGAGGCAGATATGAGTCAACCGCACAACGAGCCGGACCTTGATAACGGGCCTGGTATTGAAAAGCCCACCCGAAGGGCGCTATGTCCACTTGTGGTGTGCGGCGGATGAACTCGGGCTCGAAATCATGATCAATGAGCATCATCAAACCGCTACTTGTGTCGTACCGGCAGCGCCGATCATGCTGGGTATCCTAGCGCGGCAAACGCAACGGGCCCGCCTGCTCATTCTCGGCAATCCGATTGCCAACCGCACGCAGCCCATCCGCGTCGCCGAAGAAATGGCGATGATCGACGTCATCTCCCGTGGCCGCTTGGAATGCGGCTTTGTGCGCAGCGTGCCCTACGAGGCGGCGCCGGCCAATATGTTGCCCTTTCGCGGCCCCGAGCGCTTGTGGGAAGCGCACGATATGATCCTCAAAGCCTGGACTACGCATGACGGACCCTTTAACTTCGAAGGCCGCTGGTTCCACGGCCGTCAGATCAACATCTGGCCGCGTCCCTACCAGCAGCCGCATCCACCCATCTGGATTACGATTGGCAGCGGCGCCAGCGCCGTCCCTGTGGCTCAGCACCAATACGTGGGCGCGGTATTTCTTGCCGGTTACCCGCGTATCCGCGAGATCTATGATGGCTATCGCGATGCCTACCGCACGGCCCATGGCCAGGAGGCGCCGATGGACCGTTTGGCGTATCTCGGTCTCATCTATGTCGGCGATAACGCCAAGAAGGCTCGTGCAGGCGCCGAGAAAGTGCTGTGGTACATGAGCGCCAACAAAGTGCCGCTGCATTGGAGTAACCTGCCGGGCTATCACCCTCCAGCCGTTGCGGCCCAGATCACGGCGGGCAGGCGTGGGGGCGCCGGCGTCCCCCTGGCTCCGGCGCTGGAGGAGCAAATCGCGCGTGGCAACGTGTTTGCGGGCACACCGGATGAAGTGTTCGACCAGATCAAGAGCATATGGGAATACTCAGGGGGATTTGGCCATCTGCTGCTGATGGGGCAGGCTGGTTTCTTGAGTTATGAGGACACGATCCGCTCCATGCAACTGTTCACCACCGACGTCTATCCGCGACTCAAGGAGCTGACGGCTTCCTACGACCGCGAGCATATGCAGGCGCTGCGCACCTGTCAGCCGGACAAGGAGTTTGCGGATCTGGGCGCCTTCGGTGCGGAGTTTGTACGCTAATGGTGAGCGCCTGTAGCGCCAACGCGGTTCCATCTATCTGGGTTGTCGGCACCGCCTCGCTTGACGTGCTGCATTTTGCTGGGCAGACCGCTCATACGGCGGGTGGCGCTGGCCTCTATACGGCGTTGGCCGCACACCGGGCCGGCGCCCATACCGGCCTCCTGGCTCCACGCCCCGAGCCAATGCCTGTACCCCTGCAGCCCGTTGCCGAACGCGTGCACTGGCTTGGCCCAGCCATTGCGCCCGAGACCTTGCCTCGTCTGGAAATTGCGCATCACGGCGAGGGCCGTGCGACGCTCCTCCAGGCATCCTGGGGCGCGGAAGCGCAGCTCATGCCAGCCCTGCTTCCCACGGCTATCCGTCACGCGGCGTTTGTCCATATTGCTGCGCTGAGCATAGCCCAGCGACAGTTGGAATTTGTACAGGCGATCAGACAGGCACGCGAGCCGTATTCCTTTCCCCGCATCTCCGTCGGTACCTATGCACGCCTCGTGTATGGCGAGACCGCATCCGTTCGCCGTCTCTTTGATCAGGCCGATCTCTTTTCTCAATGAAAATGAGGTGACAGGGCTCTTTGGGAGTATCGAGCAGGCGCGTACCCGCAGGGATGCCTTACTCTTTGTGACTTTAGGTGCCCAAGGGAGCTTGGTCATTCAGGGAGATCAGGTCAACCATGTCCCCGGCCAACCTACAACTGAGTTTGACTCCACGGGAGCTGGGGACACATTTTGTGGCGCGACTCTCGCACGGCTCACCTATGCAGAAGGGCCAGTGGCCGCAGCCGAGCACGCAGTCGCCATGGCGGCACGAACGGTGAGTGCGGTTGGTCCAGAAGCCTTGTTGCGCGTTTGACCCATGTAAGTAACATCAAGAAGCTTAACAGCTGTGGGCAGAATCGAAGTCGGCGGCTTTTAGGACGAAGAGGCCATGTATGAGCGGGTTCAGGCTTTACACCACTCCTGCTCATGGCTGTGTCCCTGGCCTACCTGGTGGGGGAATTCAGCAACATCTTGACAGTGGCTAACACGCCGATTACCAGCCATGGCCATTGGCTTTGGACAAGGATTTGACATCACCTTGGCCTCTACCGGTGCGAGTCCTGAGGCAGGGATAATGCCGCCATTGTGACACCGTGACGCGTGAAAACCTCATACAAAACTGCGGCAACCTCGTCGGCTACACCATGCGGCGTTTTCTAAAGCGTGAGGAAGGGCTCGATATACGGCGACACGCGGTTTCATCCACGACAGGTACCCGATCAGACCTTCCGAGGGTCCCATACCCACCCACAATTCGTACATGACACGGCAGATCGCTCCGTTCAGGATGCCTCCTCTGTCTGTGCCTGCTGTTGGGCGCGTTGGGCGCGCCAAGCTACCAGATGCTGACCGAGTCCACGTTCCTTGGCCATCTTGCGCCGTTTGGCCGAGAGGGAGCGTGCGCTCAGGGGCGTGCGTAGGGGAATGCCCCATTTTTTCTTATACTCGCGCGATGTCAGGCCATACAACGCCAGATGGCGATTGGAAAGGACCTTATACGCCTTCCCTGATTCCAGACAAATGACCTGGTTGCGTTGAATCGACTTGAGCGGATTCCGCTGCAGGTACGCGAGCGAGTTGTCGAGAACGGATGTGTTCGCGGTTGGGGCACTGGTTTCGGTACTTTCAGCACCATTGGCTACGTCTTGTAAAGCCTGTAAGGTCTGAAAGACGGTGCGTAAGCTTTCCGTAATGTCATCAGCCTCCATGGGCTGGTGACTCGCCTGCGCAGCAACGATCTCTGCACACATTTCTACTAACGATTTTGCCATTGATATCTCTCCTGTAAGAACCTCCTTAAGAAAAACGAAGTGGAGATTGTATGTTAGAGTAGGCTCTATACAAGCAGAATGTCAAGTTTTTATGCTCTTTGAAGATTAGGTTTATTCTAACACAGGGTTGCAAGGCACTGCGTCGTAGCCCCAGCGTATAGGCGACAGAGCTTAGAAGGTGTGCATCAACGTGCATGCACGGTCATCCATAAACCATGACGAGGACGGAGCGTTGGGGCCAGTTCGGGGAGCGGCGGGCGCCCGGGCGCCAGATGTAGGCGGTAGGTTTGGACGATGGTGGCTAAAGTGAGATGCATCTCCATCAAGGCGAACGGTCTGCCAATACACACCCGCCGGCCTTCGCCAAATGGAATATAGGCAAACCGATGCCGGTGGGCTATTTGGTCGGGCATAAAGCGCTCCGGTCGAAACTGCTCGGGTTCAGGCCAAAAATCCGGGTGGCGATGGAGCACATACGGACTCATGATGATCACGGCGTGCCTAGGCACAGCGTAGCCGCCAATTGTATCATCGGCATTGGCTTGACGTGGTAGCACGGCTGAGGGGGGATACAGCCGCATGGCCTCATCGAGGACCATACGACTGTAGGGCAAGTTGGGAAGATCTGCTGGCGTGGGGGAACGGTCGTCAAGGACGCCATCTACTTCTGTGACGACCCGTTGGGCCACCTCAGGATAACGGTCTAAGAGATACCAGGTCCAACTCAATCCAAGGGCTGATGTTTCTGCACCGGCGCCAATGAAGGTGATGATTTCATCGCGGAGCTGCTGATCACCCATGCCCTCGCCTGACCTCGCATCTTGGGCTGCGATAAGCTTGGCAAGAACATCTGATGTTTGGGCATCGTCATGCCGCATGGCGTCACGACGTGCCATGATGAGCTGTTGCGCGATGGTATGATAACGGGCCACGGCCTGACGAAAACGCTGACGGCGGGGGGTGGGTATCCAGCCCAGTAGCATCCGGAGAGCCGGGCTGTCCATGGCGAGGGACGGCATCAGCTGCGTCGCAAGCCCTTGCAATTGCCGTCCCAGGTCATCGAGGCGATCCGGAGCGAGGCCCAGTAAAGCACGGCCCACCACACGAAAGGTCAACCGATGCATCCAAGCCGCGACGTTGATCGGCTCACCAGTCTGCGCCATATGGCGCCATGCCTGCACCAGCGTCTGGGCTTCGTCCATCATGATCGTGCCAAATGTGGCGAGTTGGCGCTGCTGAAAGGCCGGTTGGGCAAGCCGGCGCTGCCGCCGCCAGAGCGCGCCCTCACTAGTCAGCAAGCCCTGACCTTGTAGCGCCGCAATCGATTTGAAGAGCACCCCTTTCTGGTAGTTACGGGCGTTATCACGCAGCACGTATTGTATCGCGTCCGGGTGGCTGAGCAGGTACATGGGGTGGGGGAATGCAGGAAGACGGACGATATCGCCGAACTGGTCACGGAGAGCTAGGTATTCTGCAAGTGCGTTGCGCGGCAGGCGGTGGGTACGACGCCAGAACGCCCGCCTGCGGGGGCCGGGGGCAAGGTGGGTCTTGGTGTGTCGTGATGAGATGGAGTGGATCTTGGTTCGGAAGTTCCCTATGATGTGCATGTCGCTGTCTTAGCCTCTGTTCGTGTGTGCAGGGCGTGTGATGACGGCACGGATGATGATCTCTCCTCGGGTAAGGCAACGTTTATGGACGAGACAAAGGTGACACAGACAAAGGCGGAACGCGTTCCGGTAACGCTGTTGGCAGGGTTTTTAGGGAGTGGCAAAACCACCTTAGCGAACCGGATACTCACGGAGCAGCACAACCAACGTATTGCGGTAATTGTAAACGAATTTGGGGACGTAGGCATAGATGGTAGTCTGGTCGTTGGCGTGGAGGACAATATCGTCGAACTCAGTAACGGATGTCTCTGTTGCACCGTACGGGGCGATTTGGCCGAGACGCTGCTTTTCCTGCTGATACGCCGTCGCCAGCACGTCGGAGCCGTTCCGTTTGAGCGTATCTTGATCGAGGCGTCGGGATTGGCGTCTCCGGGACCCGCTGTGCAGACCTTGCTCGTCGATCCCCAATTATCCATGCAACTGCAGCTCGATGGGGTGATTACCCTGACACATGCCCAGCACATTGCACGGCAGCTGCATGAGCATCCAGAGGCTTCGAATCAGGTTGGCTACGCCGACCACATTATTTTGAACCACTGCGATCAATGTGCTCCTGAAGAACTCGAGGCTGCTGAAGCCGCCATTCGTGCCTGTAATCAGAGTGCCGAGGTGTTGCGAGCGACTCATGCTGACGTGGACGTGGCGACGTTGCTCAATGGGCAGACCTGGGACGTCACGACCTGGCAAGCCCTACAAGCATCCGCACACGAATGCGAGGACCCTTCCCTCCCGCACGCACACGACGCGCATTCTGATGCCTCGCCACATACGTGTGGGGTGGGTACGGTCACGCTGCGGGCTGATGCGCCGCTCGATTTGAACCGGCTGAAGATGTGGCTGCTGTTTCTGGCCAAACGCCGCAGCCACGAACTCATGCGACTGAAGGGAATTCTGCATTGTCAACACCAGGATGAGGCGGTGGTCGTGCAAGGCGTCTATCAGTGGATGGAGGTACGGGAGGGACGAGGCAAGGCGCCTGCAGAGTCTGTGTTGGTCCTGATCGGCCGTGACCTCGACCGGGACGAGATCGGCCGTGAGTGGAAAGATTGCCGTGCCAGAATGTAGGCCACACCTATCCGGCGTTTGCCTGTGGACAGGGGAGAGCAGCAAGGATGGATTTGCACGATAAAGTTGCGGTGGTCACCGGAGGAGCCCGAGGCATCGGGCGGGGTATCGCCCTGGCGCTGGCGCATCAAGGCGTTCATGTTGCGGTGGCCGATTTATATACGCCAAGTCGGGGTACAGCTGGGTATGACTTCTCCACTGAACAGGAGGTTATAACAACGGTGCAGGAACTCACCGCCTGCGGGGTGCGCGCACTCGGCGTTCCTGTCGATGTGACGCAATATGTCCAAGTTGAGGCGATGGCCGAAACGGTCACGCGAGAACTCGGACCGATTGACATCCTCTGCAACAATGCCGGCGTTATTGATACGGGATGGGTTGTCGAGACGACGGAGGCGCAATGGGATACGATCATGGATGTCAACGTGAAGGGGGTGTTTCTCTGTTGCAAAGCGGTTGCGCCCGGAATGGTGGAACGGCGGCAAGGGCGCATTATCAATACCGCGTCCATTGCCGGCAAGCGTGGCAGTGCACGTGTTGCCGCCTACTGCGCTTCCAAGTTTGCCGTGGTCGGCTTTACGCAATCGCTCGCGCACGAAATGGCGCTTTATAACGTGACGGTAAACGCCGTGTGTCCGGGTATTCTTGGCACGGCCATGTGGCTTGATGTTCTCGTGCCGGAGCGCATCGAGCAACCTGGCGAGGACGTAGAAGCTGCGTTTGATAAGCATGCGGCATCTGTGATGCCGCTGGGCCGGCCCCAGACACCTGAGGATATCGGTCAGGCTGTTGTCTATCTGGCGCAAGCGGATAACATTACGGGCGTTGCGCTCAACGTGGCTGGCGGTCTAGTGATGCATTAGGCGACAATCGTGACCGACATGATTTACCCCGGCATCAAGTAGGCTCCTAAGGTCTTGTCATACGCTTTGATGTCAGAGAATTCTGCCCCGATGTGCTGGCCATGGACCCAGCGGACAATGGCCCGCTTGTCCATAGAAGTACGTTGAGCATCATCGAGGATAAACGCAAGCTGGAGCATGTCGTCGATGTGAATCACATGGGGCGTCAACGTGCGAAATCCGATGCCCGAAAACGATAACGTTTCGATCACCAGCCTGCCGGTTTGTGAGGTTTCCAAGCTCGTGTAAGTCCCGGGTAATCCGGCGTCTTTGCGGTAGAATTTGCGCCCCTCAAGTATGACGGCGAAGCGATGTCCACACGGACAGTTGACGGTAATGGGGCGATGGATGTGCAGATAATGTTCGACATTAACAATATCGGTTTTATTGCACTGTGGGCAGGTAATTGTCACAGTGTTATGGGCATTGAGATAAACTTTGTGCGCCATTGTATTAGTGTTCGTAGTAGAGGTTGAAACTTCTCGAACAACGGACATTGACGTACCGTACTACATAAATAATGCCATTCGATTGTGCTCTTGACAGTCTATCGGCGTCAGAAACGGAAAACTTGAGCGTCGCTTGCCCTCTCTTATTCCTAAGAATAAGGCGATTGCACTTTCTCAGAGTTGAGATGGATTCTACTGCACAGAATCGTGGCAAATCGGCGCGTGCGCCCTCTTAAAGCTACTATCAGAGGAAAAACTGTGCCTGCTGTATCGATGGCATGCGGTTTGCTCTGTGGTCCTAGAGCATATCAGAGAAGACGCAATGGCCGAACGCAATGCGCGTTGAGGCCCTTACATGCCAGATTTTGCGTACCATGTCTAGCTGGGTAGAAGCAGCATGTGGTACGGTTGCGATCCAGATAGATATAGGGCCACCTGTTGGGCTATAGAGAAGGGCAACAGTATGATTCCCAAACCGTTACACAGTGCTGCCGAAGTGTTGCGTGCACTCGCCTCTTCCGGCTGTCAAGTGCGCATTGAAGAAAGCGCTCTCGTTGTGCACGATCCTCAAAAAGCACTAACAGAAGATTTGCGCGATCAGATCCATCGACACAAGCTCGCTATCCTTGCGTTGCTCATGCGTGAAGCTTTACTGCACCTCGTGCGGGTTCTCGATATGGCCCAACCGTCTATCAAAGTCGGGATGCAAGAAGAATATGCGGCGGCTTTGCTCGCGGCGATGCGCTTAGTTGGAGAGCCGTGGACTGAGGAAGAAGATGAGACGGAATGGTGGCAGGACTAAGTTGTCGAGCACCGAGACAACATCCGTTACAGCATTTTTCCAGAGGAAAGACACGTCATTTTGTCTAGAGACTTCCCTGGGTGCACGATGTGGCGACACAAGGCGTTGACTTCCATCGTTCTGCAGCGATGGGCGGGGAACTGTGGCGCATGCCCTGATAGGGATTGCGGTGTTGCGTCTTCGCTTTGTTTTGCTACACTCCTGGCTGTTACCGCTCTGCCATTGCATGACAGAAGGAGTTTGCATCCATGGACACCCTATTCGAGTCCAATTTGCCGAATTTATCCCACCCCCATCGCGGCAAAGTCCGCGATATTTACGAGGTGGATGCTGAGCATCTCCTCATTGTAGCCACCGATCGCTTGTCCGCCTTCGATGTTGTCCTGCCGACACCGATCCCCGACAAGGGGCGTATCCTGACAGCCATGTCCAATTTTTGGTGCGCCCACACAGCTCACCTCGTCCCGAATCACCTCACGACCAGATGCCTCGATGAGTGCTTATCCCCTGATGAAGTAGCGCAGGTGCGCGACCGCGCAGTCGTGGTCCGCCGCATTCCGCCTTTGCCGCTCGAGGCGATCGTGCGAGGCTATCTCTCGGGTTCAGCGTGGGCCGAGTATCAACAGCAGGGCACCGTCTGTGGCCTGTCGCTTCCGGCTGGCTTACGTGAATCGGACCGTTTACCAGAGCCGATTTTTACCCCGTCAACCAAGGCTCCACAGGGCGACCACGACATCAATATTTCTTTTGAGGACATGACCTCCCTGCTCGGGGGCGATACCATGCTGGCCGAATGTGTGCGTGACACCAGCCTCCGCCTCTACAAGACGGGGGCGGCCTACGCTTTCAAACGTGACATTATTATTGCCGATACCAAATTCGAATTCGGCATGCTAGATGGTGAGCTATATCTCATTGATGAGGTGTTTACCCCCGATTCCTCACGTTTTTGGCCACAACTATCGTATGTCCCTGGAAAGGGTCAGCCGAGCTTCGATAAGCAATATGTGCGCGATTACCTGACCAGCATAGGGTGGGACAAGCGGCCGCCAGCGCCAGCGCTGCCGCCACATGTGGTGGATCAGACAACAGAGAAATACCGTGAGGCGTTCGCTGTTTTGATTGGTTCGGACTAAATCAGTTCTCCCAACCTTCTTGCCCACGCAGAGGGACGAAGCGACACCGTACGCTGTGCTGTTCGTGCAGCATCTCTGCCTGTTTGGTGATAATCACGAGTTCCTGCCGGCTCTCGGTACTCACGGGAATAACGAGCCGTCCGCCGTCAGCAAGCTGCGCCAGCAAGGGAGGCGGTGCCTGCGGGGCTGCAGCGGCCACAATAACGCGATCATAGGGGGCATGCTGCGGCAAGCCCCGTCCACCATCGCCGACCATGACATCGACATTGGTATACCCTAGCCGGTGTAGTAGGATGCGAGCCTTGTCCGCTAAGGACGGAAAATATTCGACACTGTGCACATCGGCTACCAAGCGGCTCAGAAGGGCGGTTTGGTAGCCGGATCCCGTGCCAACTTCTAATACCCGTTCATGACCTTGCAGGGCGAGGTGCTGCAGCATCAAGGCGACTATGTAGGGCTGCGAGATGGATTGGTTTTCTCCTATGGGCAATGGACGATCGCTGTAGGCTGACGTGCGCCATTCGGGCGGCACGAACAGGTGTCGAGGTACATCGCCCATGACCTGTAAGACACGAATGTCCGTAATATCGCGATGCTGAAGTTGGTCGCGTACCATGGCCTGCCGAGCAGTAAAATCATCAGGTGCTCTGGTGGTTCCATTCGACGCAGTCATCCCCCACTCCTTACAAGTACCTGGCAGGTCTTCCATACATAGCATCGCAGTATAGGCATTAGAGCCTCATAGAGCAATGTGAAAATGCGGCGCAAGATCAGAACCCGTGGCTGGGAAGATGAATGAGGTGGAGGATAGCGATAATAGCGGTATCTTTTTCTCGGCATAAAATCCTGTTACACTGGCCCTGCATCAGGGGCCTCTGCGGAGACAAACCAGTCCGTGCAGAGGTATGAGACGACCACATTGGGTGTGAAAATACGTGACGTAGGTAAGGGAGGAGGGAAGACCATGGCCAACATGCGTACCTTGCTGTTTGTCGCCGTCGTTGCTGTGTGTGTGATAACACTCGGAGCCATACAGCCTGATAGGGTTGAGGCCAAGACAACGTTTGTGACTATTGGTACCGGTGGCGTGACGGGGGTGTATTATCCGACTGGCGGCGCGATTAGCCGGATGATCAATGCAAAGAGGAAACAGTATGGCATCCGCGCCTCGGTTGAATCTACTGGTGGTTCAGTTTTCAACGTCAACGCCATTATGGCCGGTGACTTGGAATTTGGCATTGTCCAGTCTGATCGCCAGTATCAAGCCTGGAAGGGGCTTGCTGAATGGAAGGATAAAGGTCCACAGAAGGATTTGCGCGCTATCTTTAGCATTCACCCAGAAAGCATTACCCTGGTTGCCTCGGAGAAGAGTGGGATCACCTCCTTAGCCGACCTCAAAGGCAAGCGCGTCAACATTGGGAATCCGGGCTCAGGCCAGCGGCAAAATTCCATTGATGCCCTCAGTGCTGTCGGGATCGATTACGAAAAAGATTTGCAAGCTGAGGGGCTCAAGGCCTCTGAAGCGCCCGGCATGTTGCAAGACGGTCGCATCGACGCCTTCTTTTATACCGTCGGACACCCCAGTGGCGCCATCAAGGAAGCTACGTCCGGGGCAACAAAGGTCCGGTTTATCCCGGTGGCTGGTGCTGGCATCACTGAGCTGATCGGCAAATTTCCGTATTATGCCAAGGCGACCGTTCCGAAGCAGTTCTATCCACAGGCACTCAACGCGGAGGATGTCCTGACCTTTGGGGTCAAAGCGACATTTGTGACGTCGATTCGTGTGCCTGAGGAAGTCGTCTATGCGATGGTGAAAGAGGTCTTTGGCAATCTTGAGGCCTTCAAGAAGCTGCATCCGGCGTATGCTCTGCTGACGAAGGAGAGTATGTTGGAAGGGCTCTCTGCCCCCCTCCATCCCGGTGCAGAGAAGTATTTTCGTGAAGCCAGACTGAAGCAGTAGCTGATCACGCATGATGCGACTTTGCCTGGGTTGAATAGTCTCCTGATGCTCTAGGGGGGCATACTCAGTCGGGGCGTGTCAGCGTTCGGAGGAAGGTGACGATGGCCAGCTCGGATGCTGAAGTGCCAGATGCCGGTCTAGAAGAAGCAAGACGACTGGCGGAGGAAGAGGAAAGGGGTTTTCGCCACCCCCGCGGGTGGAGCCGGTACCTGGTCCCTACCATCGCGATCTGTTGGTGTCTGTTTCAATTATCGATCGCGAGCTGGTGGCTTCTGGATGCGGTATTTGTCCGGAGCATCCACTTGGGCTTCGCCATGCTCATCGTCTTTTTGAATATGCCAACCGTCAAGCGGTTCCGGAGGTGGGCGTTTTTATCAGCGCAGGACCGCATCCCTCTCTCGGATGTTGTCCTGGCACTCGTCGCCTGTTTTGCCGCGCTGTATATTAGAGTTGTTCCCAGGTCTTAGACGAAGGATACCACTTGTCAATGAAAGTGATTGTCACCCCTTTTTTGTTGGCAATATCCACTAAC
>CBCXVS010000058.1:0-29504 GCA_965178525.1 uncultured bacterium
GAGCGAAAATTTTGCGATTTACATGGGAACAAAGGTCAATTCGTTTCAGGCTTTTGAGTTTTTATTTCAACAAGTTGCCGCCGAATCACGGGAGGAACTTCGGGCTAGACGATCTCCGGACGGTCTACGGGCAACTGGAGCGTGGTGAAGCCGTGCGCCTGCCGGCCAAGACTACCTCATTCAAAGAATGGGCCGAGTGGCTGAGCGCGTATGCCCAAAGCGCCGCCCTGGCGGCAGAACAGGCGTATTGGCTGGCCCTGGGTACGGCGCAAGTGGCTCCCCTACTGGTCGATTATCCCGCTAACCGCGCCACAGGAAACACCGCCTCTTCCGCTGCGGAGGTGATTTGCGCGCTTTCGGCTGACGAAACCCGATTCCTGCTGCAAACCGCGCCAGCGGTCTATCATACCCAGATCAACGATCTGTTGCTGACGGCTCTGGTGCAGAGTTTCACGCAATGGAGCGGCGCCAATCACGTCTTAATCGGCTTAGAAGGGCACGGCAGAGAAGAACTCTCCGAGACGCTGGATCTGTCGCGCACAGTGGGTTGGTTGACATCACTCTTCCCGGTCTTGCTGACATGTGAGACCGACCCAGGGCATCCGGGCGAGATGATCAAGTCGATCAAGGAGCAATTGCGGCGGGTTCCCAATCGGGGTGTTGGATATGGGCTGCTCCGCTATCTCAACCTGGATACGGCGCCGCTGTTGGCAACGCTGCCGGAAGCGGAGGTGAGCTTCAACTATGCCGGACAATTTCAGGATCTCCAATCCGAATCGCTAGGGGGGAGCGGCAGTCAGGAAGGCCAGTTGGATTTTCTCGTGAGCGTGGATGCGTTGGTGATCGAGGAGCAGTTACAGGTCATCTGGGCCTATAGCGAGAACCTGTATCGGCAAGCCACGATTGACCGGCTGGCACAGGACTTTATAGCAGCTCTACGGGCTCTGATGGCCCATTGCCAGTTGCCCGAGGCGGGCGGCTATACGCCCAGCGACTTCCCCTTGGTCCGGCTCGATCAGACGCAGTTGGACCGCCTGCTGGGTCATGGGCGCACGGTCGAAGATGTCTATCCACTCTCGCCGTTGCAGGCGGGGATGCTCTTTCATAGCCTCTACGCGCCGGGTTCTGGCGTGTACGTCACGCAATTCACCTTCCAGCTCGAAGGCAACGTTGACATCGCGGCCTTGAAGCGAGCCTGGCAGCAGATCATGGCCCGCCACTCAATCTTGCGGACGGAATTTCATTGGTCCGGCCTGGCGCAGCCCGTGCAACGGGTACGGCGCACCGCGGCGTTGCCCTGGGAAGAGGCGGATTGGCAACACCTGTCCGAGGAGGAGCAGGCCATCCAATTGGAAGTATGGCTGGCGGCGGAACGCGCCCAGGGCTTCGACTTGACGCAAGCGCCACTGATGCGTTGCACGCTGATGCAGTTGAGCCCCCGGCACTATCAGTTTGTGTGGAACTTTCATCATCTCCTGCTGGATGGGTGGAGCTGGCCCATTCTCTTCCGCGAACTCTTTACCTTATACGAAACCGACGAGATCCGGTTACCCGCGCCCCGGCCCTATCGGGATTATATCGCCTGGATTGCGCAGCAGGATATGGCCGAGGCGGAAGCGTTTTGGCGGCAAACTTTGCAGGGCTTCACGGCCCCTACACCGCTGCCGGCCGAGCCGCCTCGGCCACATGGACCACATGGGATAAATCGGGAAGGGCCGTATCTGACGCATACATTCCATTTGTCGAGCCAGCTGAGCCGGGACTTGGAAAGCATGGCGCGGCTGCATCGCTTGACTCTCAACACCTTGGTGCAGGGGGCTTGGGCCTTGTTGCTCGGCCGTTATAGTGGGGAGTCCGAGGTCGTCTTCGGGGTCACCGTGTCGGGCCGTCCGGCGAGCTTAAGCGGGGTGGAGGAGATGGTGGGAATGTTCATCAATACCCTGCCCTTGCGGGTTCGCCTGCCGCAAGGCCGCGACCTCCTCACCTGGCTGCGGGAGCTGCAGGCGCAGCACGTCACCCAGGAGCCCTATGCGTATACACCATTGGTCGAGATTCAGGGTTGGAGTGAGATGCCGCCTGCCATGCCCCTGTTTGAATCGTTTGTGGTGTTTGAGAATTACCCAATAGACGATGCCACCGGGGAACTGCCGAGTGCGGTGCGGCTCAGTCAATTCGATGGGGTTGAAGAGGCGAACTATCCGTTGACCCTCATCATGGCGCCGGAAACCGTGTTTCGGGCTGAGGTGCATTACGACAGCAGTCGTTTTGATGAGGCGGCCATCACCCGGATGGGCGACCATTTGCAACGGTTGCTGGCGGCCATGGTGGCCGATCCGTCCCAGGATATCCAGACTTTGCCACTGCTGACCGAGACGGAGTACCAACAAATTTTGGTCGAGTGGAACAACACGGCGATAGCGGCGCCGGTCGAGACCTTCATGCACCAGTGGTTCGAGCAACACGTGGCGCGCACGCCGGATGCCATCGCCATCGGATTTGTCACCCAAACCGAGGCGCAGGCTCACCCGGCGAGCCTGACCTATCGGGCCCTCAACGAGCGCGCCAACCAACTCGCCCACCATCTGCAAGACCGGGGCGTGAGACCGGAAGTGATGGTCGGATTATGCGCCGAACGCTCCCCGGAAATGGTTGTCGGCCTGCTCGCCATCCTCAAGGCTGGTGGGGCCTATGTGCCCCTGGATCCGGATTACCCACCGGACCGTCTGGCGTTCATGCTGGCGGATGCCCAACTATCAATCGTCGTGACCGAAGCAAAACTGCTGAGCCGATTGCCGGACGGCGCCAAGCGGGTGGTGTGCCCGGATGGCGAACGTGAGGTCATCGCCCAAAAGCCCACCTCAAATCCAGTCACCCCGCTGCACCTGGATCATCTCGCCTATGTCATTTATACCTCCGGCTCCACCGGTCGCCCCAAGGGCACGCTGGTGACCCATCGGGGCATCGGCAACCTGGTGCAAGCCCAAATCCGCGCCTTTGGCATCGAGCCGCAGAGCCGGGTGCTGCAGGTCGCGTCCCTGAACTTCGATGCCTCGATTTCGGAAATCGCCATGGCGCTCTGCGCGGGGGCGGCCCTCTACCTGACCCCAGCGGCGGACTTGCTCCCCGGGCCACCGTTGCACCAATGCTTGCAAACTCACGCCATCACTCATGTGACTCTGGTCCCCTCGGCGACGACGACGGTAGCCGCAGGGGATCTACCCGACCTGCAGACCCTGATTGTGGCAGGTGAAGCCTGCCCGGCCGACTTGGCGCGGCGCTGGGCGCCGGGCAGACGATTTTTTAACGCCTATGGCCCGACTGAGTCCACCGTCTGTGCGACGATGATGGACTGTAGCGAGCTGACAGCAAGCGACAACCGCCCCAGCCCGCCCATTGGCCGGCCAATCGATCATTTTCACATCTACTTGCTGGATCGTCACCTGCAGCCGGTCCCCATTGGTGTGCCGGGGGAATTGCACATTGGCGGGATCGGACTGGCGCGAGGCTATCTGAAACAGCCGGTATTGACAGCGGAAAAATTCATCGCCAACCCCTTTGGAGAAGGCCGCTTGTACAAGACCGGCGACCGGGCCCGGTATCGGCCAGACGGCAACATCGAGTTTTTGGGCCGCATCGATCAGCAAGTGAAACTGCGCGGCTTCCGTATCGAGTTGGGAGAGATTGAAGCCGTCCTGAGCCAACATCCGACCGTACAAGCGGCGGTCGCCATGGGCCGGGAAGACGAAGCGGGGCTGCAGCAATTGGTGGCCTATGTGGCGCCAGACGGCCAAGATACGGATATCGAGGCAGCACTACGGTGCCACTTGCGCGCCAAATTGCCCGACTATATGATACCGGCGGTCTTCGTACGGCTAGAGCAATTACCCCTGAATCCGAATGGCAGAGCGGACCGCCGGGCCTTGCCTGCCCCGACGGGACAAGCGGCCAAAGCGCAGGCCGAGGTGCGGCCCCAAACGAGACTGGAACGCGAGATTGCCGCGATCTGGCAAGACGTCCTCAACCTCGAACCGGTCGGGGTAGAGGAAAACTTCTTCGATCTGGGTGGACACTCGCTGTCGATGCTGCGGGTGCATGATCGCCTGCAACAGGCCGTGGCGCCTCAGGTCACCATGGTGGAGCTGTTTCAGTACCCCACCATTGCCTTGCTGGCCGGGCATTTGGGGCGGGGGTCGGCAGCCGCGTCCAGCCGGACGGACGGCGCGGTGCGCGCGCCTGTTCGCCGCACGGAAGGGGTTGACGACATCGCCATCATCAGCCTTAATGGGCGGTTTCCGGGCGCTCAGGACGTGGAACAGTTCTGGGATAACTTATGCAACGGCGTGGAAGGCATTGTGCACTTCTCGGATGAGGAATTGCTGCAAGCCGGCCTCGACCCGGCTTGGTTGAACGACCCGAATTACGTTAAGGCCAATGGCGTCTTGGATGATATCGAGTTGTTTGATGCCTTGTTCTTCGGGTTTAATCCGCGCGAAGCGACCATGCTCAACCCGCAACAGCGGCTCTTCCTCGAGTGTGCGTGGGAAATCCTGGAGAAAGCGGGCTACAACCCGGATCGCTACGCGGGGTTGATCGGAGTTTACGCCGGGTGCGGGTCGAACGACTATCTCACCCTCGCCAGTCAGGGGACCAGCCCGGCAGATGAGTATCAGTTGACCTTGGGCAATGACAAAGATTTCTTGGCCACCCACGTCACGTACAAACTCAACTTGAAAGGTCCCGGCATCACGGTGCAGACGGCCTGCTCCACGTCCCTGGTGGCCGTGCATTTGGCCTGTCAAGCCTTGCTCAACCACGAGTGCGATATGGCCCAGGCCGGGGGCGTGACGATTCAAGTGCCGCAGCAGATCGGTTATATCTACCAGCAGGAAGGCATTCTCTCGCCCGATGGCCACTGCCGCGCTTTTGATGCCAATGCTGCGGGGACCCTCGGCGGGAGTGGGGTTGGCGTCGTGCTGATGAAACGGCTCGATGAGGCATTGGCGGATGGGGACTCGGTCTTGGCGGTCATCAAAGCTTCCGCCATCAACAATGATGGGGCGCTAAAAGTCGGGTTTACCGCCCCGAGTATCGAAGGCCAGGTGGAGGTGATTACCAGGGCGCTGACGCTGGCCAACATCCATCCCGAAACCATTTCGTATATCGAAGCGAACGGGACGGGCACGGCCCTGGGGGATCCGATTGAGATCGCGGCGTTGACGCAGGCGTTTCGCCGCCACACGGCCAAAACCGGCTATTGCAAGATCGGGGCGTTGAAGTCGAATGTGGGCAATCTGGACGCGGCTGCCGGGGTCGTGGGCCTGATCAAAACGGTGCTGGCTCTGCAGCATCAGGTGTTGCCGCCGTCTTTGCATGTTGAGATACCCAACCCGCAGATCGATTTCGCCAATAGTCCGTTCCGCGTCAATACGCAGTTGACCGAATGGGTCGCCAATGACCACCCTCGCCGGGCCGGTGTGAGTTCATTTGGCATTGGCGGCACCAATGCCCATGTGATTGTGGAAGAAGCGCCTGCTACGGTGCCGTCCGGTCCGTCCCGGCCCTGGCAATTGGTGCTGCTCTCCGCCAGGACCGTCACGGCATTGGACCAGGCTACCACCAACCTGGCCGACGACCTGCAGGACTATCCGCAGGCCACGTTCGCCGATGTGGCGTACACACTGCAAGTGGGCCGGCGGACGTTCGACCATCGCCGCATGCTGCTTTGCCCCAGCCCGGACACGGAGCCGCACGCGCTCGGCGATACGATCACCGCCTTGGAAAGGCTGGATCCGACGCGGCTCTTGTCGACAGAAGAGCGGGCCAAAGCGCGAGCCGTGGTTTTTCTGTTTCCGGGGCAGGGCACGCAATATATCAATATGGCCCGGGAGCTGTACGACACGGAGCCGATGTTCCGGCAAGTGGTCGATACCTGTGCGGAGCTGCTTCAACCTGATTTGGAGCTGGATCTGCGGGACTTGCTTTATCCCGGCGCAGACGATGCTGAGGCCGCTGCTGAGCAGCTGAACCAAACCGCCTTTAGTCAGCCGGCTTTGTTTGTAACTGAATATGCCCTGGCGCGTTTATGGATGAGTTGGGGGATTTCAACCCCAGGCCATGATCGGACACAGCTTAGGGGAATATGTCGCGGCCTGTGTGGCCGGCGTCTTCTCCCTGGCCGATGCCTTGAAGCTGGTCGCCGTCCGAGGACGCCTGAGGCAGGCCCTGCCGGGCGGCAGTATGTTGGCAGTCTCCCGCCCTGCCGCAGAGATCGAGCTGGGCGAAAAGCTCTCACTGGCTGCCATCAACAGCCCCATGCAGGGTGTGGTGTCAGGAGAACCTGCCGCCATCGAGGCATGCGCCCGGCAGTTGGCGGATCACGATATCGCCTGTCAGCGATTACAGACGTCTCATGCCTTTCATTCCGCCATGATGGTCCCATGCTCACCCCCTTTGTCGAGCACGTGCAACAGGTGGCCTTACAGCCACCTCAACTGTCGTTTATCTCCAATGTGACCGGCACGTGGATCACCCCTGAGGAAGCGGTTGATCCGGCCTATTGGGCCCAACATCTGCGCCACACCGTGCGCTTTGCCGATGGCCTGCAAGCCATTCTGGCTGAACCGGACTGGGCGCTACTCGAAGTTGGCCCCGGGCAGACCTTGAGCGGTCTGGTCCGGCAACAAGGCGTGGCATCGTCAACCCAAATCGTGTTGACCTCGCTGCCGGCGGCTTCTGCCGCGGATCAACCGTCCGCTCTGCCTGTCGTCCTGGCGACGCTTGGCCGTCTCTGGCTGTCGGGCGTACCGATTGATTGGACTGGGTTTTATGCACAGGAGAAGCGCCATCGGGTCCCCTTGCCCACCTATCCGTTTGAGCGGCAGCGGTACTGGCCGGATGCCCCCGCGCCGTCGGATCGGATGCCTTCGGGTTCCAGTTCTGCCGTCCCCCGCCCCGGCGGGAAAAACCCAAACTTGGCCGAGTGGTTCTATGTGCCCTCCTGGAAGCGGGCGGTGACGCCCAAAGTAGCAGATCTGACCAAGGTGCAGACTTGGCTCGTCTTTGTCGATCCCGACGGGGTGGGGGAACAACTGCTCAACCACCTACACAGCGCGGGGCAGGTCGCCGTCGCGGTCGCGGCAGGGACCGAATTCGCCCGCATTGCAGACGATCGCTACAGCATCGATCCGCAAGCGCCAGCCGATTACGAGACGCTACTCAAAGCTCTTCAGGATGACGACAAGTTCCCCAGACAGATTTGTCACCTCTGGAATGTGACCCACTCCCCCTCCATGTCGTCAGACCCGCCGGATGCCGAATCGGTGGCGTCCTGGTTCGAGCGGGTGGCCCATGCGCGTACCTTAGGATTTGACAGCCTGCTCAGCTTGGCGCAGGCGTTAGGGGCATACACCTTCAGTCAGCCGATCAATCTGGCCATCGTCACGAGTCAGTTGTACCAGGTGGTGGGGGATGAACGCTTGGTCCCGGAGAAAGCCGTGGTCGTGGGACCGTGCCGGGTCATTCCGCAAGAGTATCCCGACATCCGCTGTCTCAATATCGGTCTACCGGATCCGTCCCGGCTATCTCCCGCGCAAATCGAGCCGCTGCTCCGCCAATTGGTCGCCGAATTGACCGACCCCCGGCCGGAAGCTGCCGACCCAGCCCAAATCATCGCGTATCGGGGTCTGCATCGTTGGCTACAAACCTATGATCCGGCCCATCTCGTTCTCACCGTAACGAATGGCGGCGGCTCACTGCCCCTGCCAGCCTTACTACGCCAGGGGGGGACCTATCTGATTACCGGCGGCCTGGGCGGCATGGGCCTGACCCTGGCCGACTATCTGGCTCGGCACGTGCAGGCCAACCTGGTCCTACTTGGCCGTTCGGCTCATAGCGGAGACAACGTACAGGCCGTACAAGCCCTGGAAGCGCTCGGCAGCGACGTTCTGGTGGTGCGCGCTGATGTCGCCGATCAGAGCCAACTGGCTGCAGCCATTACCCAGGCCAGGGCGCGTTTCGGCCACATCCACGGCGTCATTCACGCTGCCGGTGTGGGTGGCGAAGGTATGATACAACGGAAAACGCCGGACGCAGTGAACGCCGTTCTCCGGCCAAAAGTCCACGGGACGCTGTTGCTGGACGCCTTGCTGCACGATACCCCGCCGGATTTTATGGTGTATTGTTCCTCCTTGGCTGCGGTTCTAGGCAGCTTTGGAAATGTTGATTATTGTACCGCCAATGCCTTTCAGGATGCGTTTGCCCACTATCGAACCACACACCCGACCCATCCGATCCCGGTGACGGCGATCAACTGGGATATCTGGGAGGACGTGGGAATCTCGGCGGCGAGTCATGAGGGGCTACGAGGACTCGTCCACGGGATACGGCCCCAGGAAGGGCAAGCGGTATTGGGCCATATTCTCAACCATGGCTTGCCTCAAGTGCTGATCTCAACCATGGATTTCTCCTCTCAGCTGAATCTCCAGATGGCGGTGCTCCGCGCCTTGGCACAACCGAATGTCCCCGGCCAGCCATCCAGCGGACGGCACAGCCGTCCGGCCTTGAACCGTCCTACGTGGCGCCCGGCACGGAAGCTGAGCACACCATTGCGGAAGTATGGTCAGACCTTTTGGGGATCGGCCAGATCGGCATTCATGACGACTTTTTCGAACTCGGCGGTCATTCGCTGCTGGCCACTCGCTTGGTGTCGGACCTGGCGGTCCGGTTTGGCAAACGCATTCCGCTGGGCACCTTATTTCAAGCCCCTACGATTCACCAGTTGGCGCCCTTGCTGAGCGAAACTGTAGAGGCGCAGCCGTGGTCGCCCGCCGTTCCCATTCAACTCGGTGGCGAGCGGCCGGCCTTCTTCTGTATTCCAGGGGCTGGCGCCCACGTCTTTCATCTGCGCGAAGTGGCGCCGTATTTGGGCGTCGACCAGCCGTTCTATGGGCTGCAACCGCCTGGTCTCGAGGGCGATATGGCTCCCCTGACACAGGTCGATGCGTTGGTAACCTTATTCGGGGAGGCCCTGCATCAGACCCAACCCGCAGGACCGTACATGTTGGACGGCCATTCCGCCGGGGGGCATATTGCCTTTGCTTTAGCCGTGGCCTTACAAGCGCAAGGTCATGACGTGCCGCTGCTGGTCATTCTAGATACGGCGACGGTCAAGGACATCAACGAACAGTCAAAAAAGTTGGGGCTCCAGCCGGCGCAGAACCTCAGCGATTACGTCAGCATTCTCAAAGAAAGACTAGGGGATCGGCTGCCCCTCTCGGCTTCGGATTTGGAGACGCTCAATGAGGATGAGGCGGCGGATTATGCGGCAGAGGCGTATAAAGAGGCGAATCTACTCCCTGCGGAGGCCGGAGGGGAAGCAATCAAACGCATGGACGGCGTGAACAAAGCGACGACAGAAGCCCTGCAGGATTATGACCCCCAGGAGACGTACCATGGACAACTGCTTCTCTTGCAAGCCGAGCAGGGGGAGTTCGAGGACCGGGAGCAGATGATGGCAGGTTGGCAAGCGCTATGCGCCAAACCGGTGCAAGTTCATACCGTCCCAGGGAACCATCTGACCCTGCTGATGTCCCCCAACGTTGAGGTCATGGCCCGGCATTTGCGGGATGCAATCGATAGCGCGTTGTCCAATGCAGCAGATGCCTGAGAAGGAAGCCGAGTTATGACCGAGCCATTAGCAAACGCAGGGCAGCTTGCGCCCCACGAGGTGGATGCTTTGCTGACACAGCTTCCGCGTGACAAAGCACAGGGCGTTCACGCGACCTATCCCCTGTCGTATGGACAACAGGCGCTCTGGTACACGCACCAACTCGCCCCCGACAGCACGGCGTACAACACGGCGTTTGCCACGCGCATTTGTTCGCCGGTCGATGTCCCCGCCCTGCACCGGACCTGGCAAGCTTTGCTGGATCGCCATGCGGCGTTACGCACCACATTTGCGCTCCGGGATGGAGAACCTGTGCAGGAGGTGCATGACTCGCAAGCGGTCGATTTTGCGCACCTTGATGCCACCGCTTGGCCGGACGCAGACACAACGCAGCACGTGGTCGAGTCTTACCGCGAACCGTTTGATTTAACACAGGGTCCGCTGTGTCGGGTACGCCTGTTCACGCAGGCTCCCGAATGCCATATTTTGCTATTTGTGGCGCATCACCTTGTCATCGATGCCTGGAGTCAATGGCGCTTGCTGGAGGACCTACAGATTCTCTATCCCGCCCTGCAAGCGGGCGTTGCGGCGGCGTTGCCGCCGCTGCCACCGCCCTATCACGACTACGTGCGGTGGCAGGCTGACATGCTTCAATGCAAAGGCGAGCGGCTCGGGGATTACTGGCACGCCCAGTTGGCCGGGGACCTCCCCAGCCTGCATCTACCCACGGATCGGCCGCGCCCGCCCGTGCAGACCTTTCAGGGCGCATCGGAAACCGTGCGCGTACTGGACGACCTCATACCGGGGCTGCGCCGCCTGGCTCTAGAGGCCAGGGCCACCGTGTACATGACGCTGCTGGCGGTGTTTCAGGTGTTATTGCATCGCTATTCCGGGCAGGACGACATTCTGGTGGGGTTGCCTGTTGCAGGTCGCACGCAGCCGGAATTTCGCCGCACCGTGGGCGACTTTGTCGACATGCTCGTGATACGGGCCGATGTGTCCGGCAATCCCTCGTTCACGACCTTTCTGCACCAAGTACGCCAGACGGTCTTCGGGGCGCTACGGCACCAAGACTACCCGTTTCGCTTGCTGCTTGAGCGGCTACAACCGCCCCGAGACCCCAGCTACTCGCCCCTTTTTCAGGCCGAGTTTGTCATGGATCGGCCGCCCCAAGAGTTGGCGCCGTTATTGTGAGCCGATGCCGAGCGGCGGGTGGAATGGGGGGGCTGTCCCTGGCGCCGTTCGAGCTATCGCAACAAGAAGGCCAGTTTGATCTGAGCCTGTTAATAATCGAAAGCCGCGACACGCTGTTCGGTTTTCTTCGCTACAACACTGATCTGTTCGATGCGGGCACGATACGGCGCATGGTGAGCCATTTTCACACGTTGCTCGAGGCTGCCGTCACCAACCCGGAGCAACCGGTAGACGCCTTACCCCTGCTGACTGCAGCCGAACGCCATCAGCTCTTGGTCACCTGGAACGATACCCAGACGGCGTATCCGGCCCAGGCGTGTTTCCACCACCGGTTTGAGGCGCAGGTTAAACGCACCCCGGAAGCCGTGGCCGTGATGTTCGGAGGGGAAATCGTGACCTATTCGGGGTTGAACCGGCGAGCGAATCAGTTGGCTCACTATCTCCAAGAACTGGGTATCGGACCAGAAGCAGTCGTGGGTGGGTGTCTGGAACGTTGCCCTGAGACCGTGCTGAGCTTGCTGGCGATTTTCAAGGCGGGAGGCGCGTATTTGCCTCTCGACCCGGCCTTGCCGCCCGAGCGCTTGCACGTCATGCTCACGAATGCGGACACCCAGGTGGTGCTGACCCAAACCGAGTCCGCGGCTCATCTACCGCCCGAGCCCGCCCAGATTGTCCACCTGGATACAGCGTGGGAACGCATAGCGCGCCAACCCGGGCGGAATCCGGTACCGCAGACGATTCCCAAAAATCTGGCGTACGTCATCTATACCTCGGGCTCAACCGGTATCCCAAAGGGGGCCATGGTGACGCAGCAGGGGATGGTGAATCATCTCTATGCCAAGGTAGACGATCTCCGCTTGAGCGCGGCAGAGCGCGGCAGACCGCGTCGCCGCCACGGCGCCTCTGAGCTTTGACATCTCCATCTGGCAATTGCTCGCCGGGTTGTTGGTCGGGGGCGCCGTGCAGATTGTCGATGCGGATACCGTCCGCACACCGGCGCGCCTGCTGCAGCAGGTGGAGGCGCACGCCATCTCCATCCTCGAGGTGGTGCCGTCGTGGTTTCGCGTCATGCTGGATGAACTCGATACACGCGGCGCAGAGCGGCCGGAATTGTCGGCATTACGCTGGCTGTTGTTGACGGGTGAAGCCCTGCCGCCACATCTGTGTCAAGAGTGGTTCGCGCAGTATCCAGCCATTCCGCTACTGAATGCCTATGGCCCAACCGAATGCTCCGACGATGTGACCCATTACCCTATGTCCGAACCCCTGCCATCGGATGCGCCCATCACGCCCATTGGCCGGGCGGTGGCGAATACGCAGTTATACATCCTGGATGCGCAGTTGCAGCCCACACCGATCGGGGTTCCTGGCGCGCTGTATGTGGGTGGGGTGGAGGTCGGCCGCGGCTATCTCCACGATGCGCCGCAGACGGCTGCGGCTTTTATACCGGATCCGTTCGGACCGGAGCCTGGCGCGTGTCTGTACCATACGGGCGACTTGGTGCGATATCTCCCAGACGGCAACATCGCGTTTTTGGGCCGCCTCGATTTTCAAGTCAAGATACGCGGCTTCCGTATCGAGTTAGGTGAAATCGAAACCCTGCTGACGCGCCATCCCGGTGTGCGTGAGAGCTTAGTGATTGCCCACGAGACTGCCAATGGACAGCCCGCTGCTCGCCTACGTCGTGCCGATGGACGCGTCTTCTGTGAGTCCCACGGCATGGCGCCAGCACCTGAGTCAGAAGCTGCCCGACTACATGGTGCCCTCGGCCTTTGTGCTGCTCGACGCGTTCCCGCTCAGCCCCAACGGCAAAGTGGACCGGCACGCCTTACCGAGACCGGAGCCCGCTGGCTTCGAGAGCAGCTATAAGCTGCCGCAAACGCCCATCGAAGACGTGCTGGCGGATTTGGTCGGAGGTGTTGCACCTGGATCGCGTCGGCCGCTCTGACAATTTCTTTGACTTGGGTGGGCATTCCCTGTTGGCGACGCAGGTCATCTCGCGTGTGCGCGGCGCTTTCCAGGTCGAGATGTCCCTCCGCACGATGTTTGAGCACCCCACGGTCGCCACGTTAGGGGGCGTCGTGGAGACTGTGCAACAGGGAGACAATGCCCGGCTGGCGCCGCCCCCCATTCGGCCGGTGGCCCGAGATGATAGCCTGCCGCTGTCCTTTGTGCAGCGACGGCTGTGGTTTTTGGATCAATTCGAAGGTCCCAGCGCGACTTACAACATTCCTATGGCGTTCCGCCTGACCGGGGTTCTGCAGCCAGCGGCGCTGCAACAGGCCATGAATGCACTGGTGCAGCGTCATGAGGTCTTACGCACCGTCTTCCTGGCTCTCGACGGGCAACCGGTACAACACATTCGCCCCGATTTCAACCTACCGCTTGCGGTAGTCGACCTCTGCCACCTGGACGCACCAGAACAGACCGCGGCGCTGGATGATAGGCTGGTGCGGGAAGCCGGACAACCGTTCGACTTAGCGCTGGGGCCGTTGCTGCGTGTTACCCTGCACAAGCTGCGTGATACCGACCACGTCTTGCAGTTCACGATCCACCACATCATTGCGGATCTCTGGTCGATGGGAATATTCTTGCAGGAGTTGGGCGCCTCGTACCAGGCTGCGATCAGGGGGGAGCCGGTCCCCTTGGCGGCGTTACCCCTGCAATATGCCGACTTCGCCACGTGGCAGCGAGACTGGCTGACGGGCGACGTGCTGGCCGGGCAATTGGCCTACTGGCAGCAACACTTGGCCCATGCGCCGACCCGGCTGGAATTGCCCACGGACCATCCCCGGCCGTTGGCGCAAACCTTCAACGGCCAGATGGAATGGTTCGAGCTCGCGCCTCATCTGACCGAACAACTGCGCCGCCTGAGCCGTGAGTCCGGCACGAGCCTGTTTATGACCCTCTATAGTGCCTTTGCGCTGTTGCTGTCGCGTTACAGCGGACAAGAGGACCTCGTCATCGGCACGCCCATCGCCTACCGTCATTATCAGGAAGTGGAGCCGCTGATCGGCTTTTTTTTGAACACCTTGGCCTTGCGAACCGACCTGTCGGGCAATCCCGGATTTGCCGATGTGCTGCAGCAGGTGCGCCAGGTGACGCTGGAAGCCTACGCGCACCAGGATATTCCGTTTGAACAGTTGGTGGATGAGCTGGCGGTCGAACGCCATTTGAACCATTCGCCCCTGTTTCAAGTGATGTTTGTCTGGCAGGATTGGAGGCGGTGCAGGCGGAACCCTTGGAGCTGAGCACCGGGCCGGCGGCCACCGCTGGCGACGGCCAAGTTCGATCTGACGCTCTTCCTGGGTGAGGCGGAGCCGGAGGCGAATGTCGGCTTGCGGGGACTCGTCGAATGCAATACCGATCTGTTCGAATCGGCGACGATTGACCGCTTCATCGGCCATTTTCAGCATTTACTGACTGGGATTGTGACCGATCCGGCGCAGCCGGTGCAGCAGGCGCCGCTGCTGACGAAAGCGGAACGGCAGCAACTGTTGGTCGAATGGAACGCCACGCAAACCCGCCATCCATCCGAAACCTGTGTGCATCAGATGTTTGAAGCACAAGTTGAACGGACGCCGGACGCGGTCGCGGTCATCTGTGGATCGGTACAGGTAACCTATCGTGCATTGAACCGGCGGGCCAATCAACTGGCGCATCATTTGCGGGCCTTAGGCGTGGGGCTGGACGTGCTGGTGGGCTTATGCGTCGACCGCTCCCTGGAGATGGTGGTGGGGCTCCTCGCCATCCTCAAAGCGGGAGGCGCGTACGTTCCCCTCGATCCCGCCTATCCGCAAGAACGCTTGACGTTTATGCTGGCCGATGCGCATGTGAGCGTGCTGTTGACGCAATCATCTCTTGGCGCCCGGCTGCAGCCGCCAGCCGGCACGCCGACGCTTGATCTCGACGGCATAGCGGATCGTCTGAGGACCGAAAGCGATGACAATCCCGGCAGTGGGGTGGGCTCAGAGAACCTGCTCTACGTGATCTACACGTCGGGCTCAACGGGCAGACCCAAGGGCATGGCCATGCGCCACCAATCCCTGACCAACCTGGTGGGGTGGCAACTGGACCAGACCGGCGTATCGCCTCAAGCCCGAACGTTGCAATTTACCCCGATCAGCTTTGACGTCTCGTGCCAGGAAATGTTTACCACATAGTGTGCCGGTGGCGCCTTGGTCTTCGTCACGGAGGAGACGCGTCTGGATGGAGACGCCCTGCTCGCCTTTCTCAAGGCGCAAGAGATCGAACGGCTCTTTGCGCCCTTTGCCGCCCTGCAAAATGTCGCCGAGAGCGCCAGGCATCAGGCGCCACCGGTAGCTCTACGTGACGTCATCACGGCGGGTGAGCCGTTGCAAGTGACGCCAGCCATCGCGCAGTGGTTTAGCCAGGTGGATTGTACTTTGCACAATCAATATGGCCCGACCGAAAGTCACGTGGTCACCGCTTATACCTTGACCGGCGCGGCCCATGCCTGGCCAGCCTGGCCGCCGATTGGCCGGCCGGTCGCCAATTCGCAGGTCTATATTTTGGATCCGGCGCAACAACCGGTGCCGCTTGGGGTCGTTGGGGAGTTATATCTGGGCGGCGATGGTCTGGCCCAAGGCTATCTGCATCGTCCGGCGTTGACCGCAGAACGATTTATCCCCAACCCGTTTGGGGCGGGCCGGCTGTACAAAACGGGCGACCTGGCCCGATACTTGCCAGATGGCAACATCGCCTTCTTCGGCCGTGCCGATGACTAGGTGAAGATCCGTGGCTTCCGCATCGAGTTGGGCGAGATCGAAGCGGTGCTCAGCCAACATCCCGCCGTGCATGAGGCGGTCGTCGTGGCCCGTGAGGGTGTAGGGGAGCCGAAGCAGTTGGTGGCGTATGTGGTATCGGGTGACGAGGCGCCATCCCTCATCCCTGGCCTCCGCACCCATCTGCAGCAGACGCTGCCCGATTACATGGTCCCGTCCGCCTTCGTCCTGCTGCCCACGTTGCCGTTGACGCCCAGCGGCAAAGTCGACCGCCGCTCCCTGCCAGCCCCGGAGCGCACCGGCCTGGAAGCTCATGATGCGGCGCCCGCACGCCGATCGAAGCGATCCTGGCCGCTATCTGGGCTGAGGTATTAGGTCTCGCCCGGGTCGGCCGCCACGATAACTTTTTCGACTTGGGGGGGCATTCTTTGTTGGCAACGCAGGTGATTTCCCGCACGCGGGACGCCTTCCAGGTGGCGTTGCCGGTGCGGACCATATTTGAATCCGCCACCATTGCCGAGTTGGCCCTGGCCATTGAGCCGGCCCGCTAGGCGGCCTGCATGCCGATTCCTCCTCCCATGCAAGCGATGGAACGTCAGGGCGACATCCCCCTCTCTTTTGCGCAGCAACGTCTGTGGTTCCTAGCGCAAATGGACGGCCCGAGTCCGACCTACAACCTGCCCATGCGGCTCCGTTTGACGGGCTCTCTCGACGTAGTGGCCTTGGAACAGTCACTGCCCGAGGTCGTCCGGCGTCACGAGCTGTTGCGCACCACCTTCCATCGGGTTGAAGGCGGAAGCCCTCTAGTTGCAGTCCAACGGATCGCGCCCAGCTTGCACCTGCCATGGCACGTGGTGGATCTGCAACATGAGACCGAGCCGGAGCAGACGCGTACCTTGCAGCATCTGCTGGCTGAAGATGTACGGCAACGTTTTGATCTGGCGGCAGGACCGCTCCTGCGGGTCACGCTGTATAGGTTGAGCGAGACCGAACATGTCCTGTTACTCAATATGCACCACATCGTCACGGATGGCTGGTCGCTGCGGGTATTGTGGGAAGAAGTCGATCGCCTGTACCGCGCCTTTACAGCCGGTGCGCCCTCGCCTCTGCCGGCCTTACCCCTGCAATACGCCGACTTCGCCCAGTGGCAGCGGCAGTGGCTGCAGGGGGAGGTGCTGACTCGTCAGTCGGCCTATTGGCAGCAGCAATTGGCCGATACCCCGCCTTTGCTGGAACTCCCAACCGATTATCCGCGTCCATCGGTACAGAGCTATCGCGGCCAAACCGAGCGGTTCGAGTTGGAGCCCGAGCTGACGGCACAACTGCGGACTCTGAGTCATCGCTTCGGTGTCAGCCTGTTTATGACCCTGTACGCCACTTTTGCCGTGCAACTCTTTCGCTACAGTGGGCAAAAGGATATCGTCATTGGCACCCCGGTCGCCAACCGGCACTATCGCGAGATCGAGCCACTCATCGGTTTTTTTGTCAATACCCTGGCCTTGCGCCTCAACCTGTCCGAGCATCCGAGCTTTGCCGCCTTGTTGCAACAGGTGCGCCAGGTCACACTGGAGGCTTACACGCACCAGGATATCCCATTTGAGCAGTTGGTGGGTGAACTCGATGTGGTCCGCAACCTGAGCCATACGCCGGTGTTTCAGGTGATGTTTTCCATGGAAAACCTCGCGCTAGATCAGCTCGCCTGCGGCGACTTGCAGGTCACGCCGATGGCGCTTGACAGTGACATCGCGCTGTTTGATCTGACTTTAGGTCTCAGCGAGCAGGGATCAGAGATCGGTGCAAGGCTACAGGGCGAACTCGAATACAATACGGACCTGTTTGCGCGCCTGACAATTTGCCGGATGATCAACCATTTCCGGCAATTGCTGACCGGCATCACGGCCGATCCGGAACAGCGGATTCACACGCTGCCGCTATTGACGGCGGCCGAACGGCAGCAACTGTTAGTCGAATGGAACACCACCGAGGTGCCGTGTCAGGCTGACGCTTGCATACAGCCGTTATTCGAGACCCAGGTGGCACGTACCCCGGCGGCTGTCGCCGTGATAGGCGAGGGGGAGCGGTTGACCTATCGGCAGCTCAACGACCGAGCCAATCAGCTGGCCCATCATCTGCAAGCTTTAGGAGTCGCTCCGGAGGAACCGGTGGGTTTGTATATGGAACGCTCGTTGGAGATGGTGGTGGGCCTGCTAGGCATCCTCAAGGCCGGTGGCGTCTATGTGCCATTGGACCCGGCCTATCCGGCGGAACGACTGGCCTTCATGCTGGATGATACACGGGTACAGGTGCTGCTCACACATGACCAGGAGGTCGAGTTTGCCAAAGCGCGCAGCGTCCGAGTCGTGTGCTTTACCGAAATAGCCATTGGCCAGCAGCCAACACACAACCCGGTCAGCGCAGTAGACTCAGGCCATTTGGCCTACATCATCTACACCTCAGGCTCCACTGGACAGCCCAAAGGCGTCCTGATTGAGCATGGCGCTTTGGCGAACCACTGCCGCACCATCCAGCATACCTATAATCTGACGGCGGCAGACCGCGTCCTGCAGTTTGCGTCTTTCAGTTTTGACGTGTCGTTAGAACAACTGCTCGCGCCATTGCTCGTGGGGGCTACGGTGGTGATTGGCGGCCTCTGGGCGCCCATGCAGTTTCACCGGAACGTACAAGAATTCGGCCTAACCGTGGTGGACTTGCCGCCTGCTTACTGTCAGCAGGTGTTGGCGATCTGGGTGGCCGAACCCGCCTTGGCGATGGCCACCACCCTCAGACTGATGATCGTGGGTGGAGACGCCGCGCCTCCTGAACTGGCCTCATTGTGGCAGCAAGCGAGGCTGCCGTCCGTATGCTTGCTCAATGCGTATGGCCCGACCGAGGCGACGATCACGGCAACGGTCTTCGAGGTGCCGCCCGCTTTCGAGCCAGCTCGATATCGGCTGGGCCTGCCGATTGGCCGTCCCTTGGCCAACCGGCAGGTCTATATTCTGGATCCTGGCCTGCAGCCCGTGCCGCTCGGGGTCCCAGGAGAATTGTATCTGGGTGGTGCCGGCCTGGCGCGGGGATATGTGAACCGTCCGGCGTTGATGGAAGCAACGTTTGTCGCCAATCCGTTTGGGGCCGGGCGGTTGTACCGGACGGGAGACCTCGTCCGGTATATAGTAGACCCTACGGATCAGCCCGTTATCGAGTGTCTCGGCCGCGTTGACCAACAGGTTAAGATACGCGGATTTCGCATGGAGTTAGGAGAGGTTGAGGCCGTTCTGCGTACCCATCCGACGGTGCGGGAGGTGGCGGCCGTCGTCCTGGAAGACCCACCTGGCGACAAGCGGCTGGTAGCGTATGTCGTGCTGCAACCGGAGGCCAGCGCCTCACAGCAGGCACCGCGCGTGACGGCACTCCGTACGCATCTCAAGCAAACCCTGCCCGATTATATGCTCCCAGCGGCGTTTGTGTTTCCGGACTGTCTGCCATTGACCGCCAATGGCCAAATCGATCGTCGTACCCTGTCGAGACGCCCTCTGGATGCGGCGGACATGTCTTCAACTCGCAGCACACCCGATATCTTGCCCCAGAGCCATCTGGAAAAAGCGATTGCCGCGATTTGGCGCGATGTGCTCGCCCTAGACCACCTCGGTATTCACGATAACTTCTTCGAAGTCGGGGGCCATTCCCTCCTGGCGCTTCAGGTCCATACCCAACTTCTGGACGCCGTGAGGAGAGCATCGACATCATCGATCTGTTTCACTATCCGACGATCGCATCACTCGCCCGCTACTTGAGTCAGAGGCAGCCGGAGCAACCCGCATGGCAAGCGAACCAGAGTCGTTCGCAAGCTCGGCGCACGGCGATCCGGCAGCGTGCGACCCAACAGTTAGAACGAAGAAACCGAACGCGCCACTAGTGGGCGGGTATGGTTCTACGGCAAAAGACATGAAGCATCACGGGAGTGCGAAGCAGGGAAAGGAACCGCTCTCATGTTACTTTTAGTACCGCTTGTCATCGGTGGGATACTCGTTGTAACGAGCACCAAGTTGGCGCATAAGCGCCTCAAAAAACGCCAAACACTCCTAATGGAAAGACTCCATTCGCCACCACAACACGCGACATCGTTGGTCCATTCCAGCGTGCAGGCTGTGAAAAAATTTAAAAACGAGACCCTCATCCCGCTTTTCGATGACGCACGTAGTCAGTACATTCAAAAGATATCTCTAGAAGAAGAGGTCTTGAGCGAAGAGCAGAAGGCGGCTAATAAACATTTCATCTTTTCGATTATACTGTTCTCCAGTACGTCCACATGTACAATCCTTTACCCTCCTCTGGTGTTACTTCACATCCCTTTCTTGTTGTATCTGGCTTACCCATTTTACAAGGCGGGCATCGAATCACTATTTGTCGAACGGCGCATCACGACCATGCTGGTCGACGTCATACTGGGCCTTGGCGCTTTGGTTTACACGCCTTTCAACCCGTCTATTTTAGTCATCGCTACGGCAGTAGCCTTAGCGATGTCCTATATCAATAAACTGGTAACCAAGACCAAAAGTGGCACCCGAAAAAACCTGACCCATCTCTTTGGGCAGCAACCCCAAAATGTCTGGGTCATTCAGGGTGACATGGAAATGGAGATTCCGTTCGAGAAAGTCCGGATTGGCGATGTAGTGGTGGTCGAGGCGGGGATGATGATCCCTGTGGATGGATGTATCCACCAGGGCGTGTGCAGTATTGACCAGCATAAATTGACGGGCGAAGCGCAACCTGCGGAAAAGGGCGTTGGCGATCCTGTCTTTGCCGCCACGGTGGTCCTCTCCGGCAAAATTTACATCCACGTTGAAAAGACAGGTGAAGAGACGGCCGCAGCGCAGATTGGCCATATTCTCAATGAGACGACGGATTTCACCCCCTCGGTGCAGATACGGGGGCGGGAGATTGCCGACCGAGCCGCCGCTCCCACGCTCGGGCTGAGCGTCCTCTCGCTGCCATGGGTGGGGCCGAGTCAAGCCCTCGCTATTCTATTTTCCGGCGTCGGCTACAATATGCAAATTTTGGGACCGCTCAGTGTCTTGAATTTTCTCCAAATCATGGCGCATCAAGGTATTTTGATTAAAGATGGCCGCGCCTTAGAACAGGTGAGCAAAATCGACACGGTCGTCTTCGACAAAACGGGTACGCTCACCTTGGAACAGCCCCATGTAGGAGCGATCTACCGTTATCATGGCTACACCGAAGCAGACATCTTGACTTATGCCGCGGCAGCGGAACATCGCCAAGCCCACCCGATTGCCAAAGCCATTCAATTGTCAGCACACGAACGGCAATTGACCCTCCCGGACATTGGCGGCGCCACCTACGAAGTCGGCTATGGCATCAAGGTCAGCCTGGAGCAGAAGCGCATCCGGGTAGGCAGCAATCACTTCATGGCCCTGGAAGGGGTGGCGATGCCGACCGAACTCGAATCCATCGGGAAATCGGCTCACGAACAGGGCTATTCGTTGGTGTATGTCGCGATTGACGACCACCTCGGCGGCGTCATTGAGTTACATCCGACGGTCCGGCCAGAGGCCAAGCACATCGTCAAGACCTTAGGGCAACGGGGGGTAGACATGTACATTATTTCGGGGGACCATGAACGCCCGACGCGCGCCCTCGCGGACGACCTCGGCATTGCCCATTACGTTGCCGAAACATTGCCCGAACATAAGGCCGACCTCATCACGCAGTTACAAGAAGCAGGCCGCTCAGTCTGTTTCGTAGGCGATGGCATCAACGACTCCATCGCGCTGAAAAAGGCGAATGTCTCGATCTCCTTAGGCGGGGCCTCAACCATCGCGACGGATACCGCTCAGGTCATCTTGATGGACCAGACCTTGCATCAAATGGAGGAACTCTTTGCCATCTCCGAGCAATTCGAGGCGAACATGAAGGTCAATCTGTACACGACGGTCATCCCGGGGGTCACGATTATTGGTGGCGCCTTTCTGGGCGTCGTCGGCTACGCTGCCGCTACCATTTTGTTTACGGGAGGACTGGGAATCGGTATCGTCAATTCAATGCTACCCTTGTTCAAGATGCGCGCAAATGGCAAGCTTCAGTAAGGGGCAAAACAAAATGGCATATATATCTTTCCTCTAGAGGAATAGATCAAGGTCATAAACAGCCCTAACCATGAGCAGGCAACTCTCTACAGCCCGAAGTCCCCACAACGCCCGTGGCGATGTAGAAGTTGCCCGTTGTATCCGTCGTCATCCCAGTACTCCCCAGGTCTTGGAAGAGGAGGGGCGTCGTGGCTGAACTCACGCACGCGGAACGAGGCGTTTCGTCTACTAACCCCGGCATATTCCCTTGGATAGGGACCACGCCGCTTGATCTCTGGAGAATTACGCCGGACATTGTCGTCGCTTACGGAGAGTTATGGGCAGCAGAATATCTCTCGCCGCTTGAAACCATTCGCCATAAAGCTCGGGAAGTCATCGAGAGATTTTCCGAGCTCAAGGCGCATACGAGCTCTAGCTCAGCAGAGGGGGTATTTCTCGATATGGTCGAGGTAACGGCGATGCTGATCGCCGTCCACCTCATCGAACTCCACGATGAGCGTCACGAGGAGGTGACCCGGATTCAGGACGAGGCGACTCGTCAATTGCCAGACGAGTTAAAAAAAGCGGTCATGTTCGGGGTGGGATATATCTTAGTTCGGGCTGCTGCCATCGGCATGGCGGTATTTCTCTTTACGAAAGTCATCGTGGCCGTCAAGTACACCTCCCTGGTAGACCAGCTCAAGCCGGTTCCGTTGGCAACCGGTCTCATCATCGGTGCTGCTCTTGCTGGATGGCGTATGTTTCGGACACTGGGTTGGGGGGTGGACTACGCCGCGACTCAGCGTCAACGTCGAGAAGCCGCGAAGCGCAAATTCAATCTGAAGCGCCAGGCATTGATTATGTTTGGTCGGGGATTGGCAGAGAATGCTTGGTGGGATTATTTACAAACGACCGGCACGCAAGCCGCGATGCCCGAGGTGCCGCTTTCCACGATGTATGACGTCTGGCAAGCAACCGATGAAATCGAGGAGCACCTCCCGCAAGGTATGGGAGACGTGCTGACCGGGCTGTGGCGTGCGACGCTCCAGCGAATGAAGGCATGGACTAAACGACTGGGGACGCGCCGGAGTGAGGAGGAACAGCTTCTCGACGATTATCGAGATCAGCTAGAGGCCAATCGACGTCAGTTTCCAGGAGCGCAACTTCTCTCTCGCCTGAGAGAACGGCGCTCAGACGAGCAGCCCGAAGGGACGGACACGCCAGTTGCTCAGAAGGAGATGGAAACATGACATGTGAATCGCGTTCGTCGGAAGGGGTGCACCGTGGTTGGCTCTACACCCTTTGGCGCCTATTTGTCCTCCTCTTTTGCCCCGTTCGGAAAGTCGTCATCGACGGACGGGAAGCCGTCGTATACGTGTCGATGAACAAAGAGTTCTACTTGTGGATGATTTGGCTGCCGGGCCTGGTCTCCTCAGCTTGGGCAGCGAGCGGCGCCATCTCCGTCACGGCCATGGTCTGGATGATGTTGGCCTCCATATTTCTATGGTACGTAACCATCCGAACCCGGACGGACTTGAAACTTCTCATCTTCTGGGTGATTTTTGCGCTCTTGGTACTGCTTGCGTACAGACATGGCTATCTCGACGTGTTGTATATTCCGCAGATGATGGCAGCGCTGCAACAGCTGAGCCTGGGCATCACGCCTCAGACCCTTTGGGTGATTTCAATGGCCCTGTTCGTCGTCTGGCTGATCAACTACGTCTACTGCAAGATCTACAGAGTTCGCATTCTCACTGCCAATATCCGCCGTTACTGGGTTTTCCCGATCGGTAGCCGATCGGTAGGTGTGACGGGAACGGACTGCCGCAACGAACCACGCGACTGGCTCGAATTCATTTTTGGTCTCGGAGCTTATTCGGTCGTATTTCGTACTCGCACGGGTAGAGTGCTTGCGATTGACCATGGCTGCGTCTTACTGCCGCTTGTGCTCAGGACGTTTCGGACGCTCATTGACCAGATCAACACGGCCTCCGTGCCGGGGGCTGAAGGGACCGACGGGGTAGACGTTGACGATTGGGGAGAAGAAGTATTCTAGACGCGCCGAACGACGGCAACGAATCGCACGGAACGCGGATACAACCGCTTGGTAGGGGCGACAGGGCGAGCGCATTTGGCTTCTCCAGCATTGCCATTGAGCCGCTAGGAGCGATAAGATTGACAAAGTTGTGTCGAATTTCGCCTTCCTGCTCCCGTTCGTGTCGCACACCCCGATCGCATGACCGGCTATGTCTCGGTCGCTCCTGCGGGTCTGGACGCGCATGGTGCGGAGCTCACGTCGATCGTAGAAATTGAGCGAAATCTATGACCCCTCTACCCACCCATGTCAGGCGACCAGTTGTAAATCTTCACGAGGCTCCCGCCCATGAGGGCGGCACGCTCGGAATCCGATAGCTGGTCCGTCACCCGGAACGCCTCCACGCCCTGCTCGTAGGTCAACAATCTCACGGCCCGGGTCCAGTCGGTGCCCCACAGGCATCGCTCGAAGCCGAACGCGTCGAAGACCTGGCCCAGAGACTCCCAGATGTCCGGATACGGGAAGGGCTGATGCGACAGGGTACAGGCTCCGGAAATCTTGATGGCCACGTTGTCGTATTCTGCAAGCGCAACCACGTGGGCCAAATCGGCGAACGGTTCGGGCGGCGCGGGTGGCTCGAAGGGTTGGATCAGACCCACATGATCGACCACCACCTGGGTGTCGGGATGGCGGCGAGCCAGTTTACGTAAGAGAGGCAGCTTGCCCCCACACGCCACATTCACCGGAATACCCGCTTGGGCGCCGGCGGCGAGGATGCGATTGAGACCCGGGTGGTCCGCTTCGAGTGACGGGGCGGTGAGCATGAGGCGGGCGCCGACCACACCTGGTGTCCCGGCCCACTCCGCGATCTCGTCCGCGACCGCTTCCGACTGCGGATCGAAGGGCTTGATCAAGCCGAAGCGGCCCAGATGGGCCGCGTAGACCTCGAGGACATAGCTGGCATCGTAGCGATACAGACTGAAGGGCGAAACCAGCAACGCCCCATCGACGCCGACTGCGTCCATCGCGGCCACCATGTCATCGCCGGTGACCTCAGCCGGACCCTGCAAGAATCCGCTCCAAGGACGCTCCGGACGATCCCGCTCGTAGGCATGGACTTGTGAGTCAATCGTGGGCGTCTGAGTTGCCATTGTACTTGCCCCCTTTCCTAGACCGTCTGCAGTGCGAGCCTGCGGCTGACCCTGTCATCCTCATCGCACTTGGGCAGACCGTGACCAGATTTCTCCAACGTGAGCCGTTCTGCTCCCCGGAGTATAGGAATTTCAGGGCGACCCGGCAAGGGGGGGCATAGAGAGGATAGGAGGATACCGGGATGCCGACGCGTCCTTCACGGAGCCTCTTCATCCAAGCAAGTCCCAAGCCATTGCATGCTGGAATAGTTTTTGATACAAGAACACTCACAACACCTTCGACCATATAAAGCCAGGAGGGCTTAGCATGGCACGACTCACCGACAAAGTCGCCCTCGTGACCGGCGCCGCCGGCGGCATCGGACAAGCGATGATCCAACGGCTGGCAGAAGAAGGCGCCCATATCGTTGCGGTCGATATCGATACCCGCTTTGCAGACGAGACGACCCGCATCATCACGGGCTTGGGCCGCCAAGTCGAAACCCTACCGATTGATGTCACCAAACGAGCCGATATCGACCGCATGATTCAACATACGGTCGGAACTCTGGGCCGCCTGGATATTCTCATGAATAACGCCGGCGTCATCCGTTTCCAGGAGATGCACAAGATCACCGAGGACGATTGGGATTTCGTCTGTAACGTGAATCTCAAAGGCGCCTTTTTCGTCATGCAAGCGGCGGCGCGACAGATGATGCAACAGGGCGCTGGCGGCAAGATCGTCAATACCGCTTCCGTGTCCGGGAAACAACCGGAACCCCTGTTTGTGCACTATGGCGTGAGCAAAGCCGGCGTCATTTCCATGACCAAAAGCGCCGCCGTCGTCCTGGGGCCGCATGGCATTACCGTCAACGCCATTTGTCCGGGCTCGACCGTGACCAATATGCATCTGACCGTGGCGCATGCGTGGGCTGAACGCAACAATATTTCGGTGGAGGAGCAGATCAAGCAACGTGAAGCTGCACTGCCCACCGGGCGGCGCAATGACCCGAGCGATATTGCCGCCATGGCGGCGTTTCTGGCTTCGGATGATGCCCGCAATATTACCGGACAGGCGTACAATGTCGACGGCGGTTTGATGATGACAGCCTGAGGAAATGCGGAATGCGGAATGCGGAATGCGGAATCAAAACAGCCGAGGCTGCGGAGATGTTGGCGGGCGTGCGGGTACTAGATCTGACCACGGGCGGCGCCATGCTTTGTGGCCGTGTGCTGGGGGATCTGGGCGCGGATGTCATTGCGGTGGAGCCGCCTGGAGGCAATCCGGCCCGGTATCGGGCGCCGTTTTGGCACGACCGTGAAGGGCTGGAGACCAGCCTGTTTTGGCTGGCATATGGCGCCAATAAACGCAGCGTGACGCTCGATCTGCACCGCGCGCAGGACCAGGAGCGCTTTCGCCACCTGGTTCTCACTGCAGATGTGGTGATCGAGTCCTTTCCGCCCGACTATTTGGACGATCTCGGTCTGGGCTATGCCGAGCTGTCCCAGGCGCATCCCCAACTTATCATGACATCGATCACCCCCTTTGGGCAGACGGGGCCGCGCCGGCACTACCGCGCCACCGATCTGATCACCATGGCGATGGGTGGGAGTGCGTTTCTCATTGGCGAGCCTGGGCGTGCACCGCTCCGTATCGGTTTCCCACAGGCCGAGTTGCATGCCGGCGCTGAGGCCGGTGTCGCGACGCTGCTGGCCCTGCACTACCGCAACCAGGCCGGTGTCGGGCAACACATTGATGTCGCGGCCCAATCCTGTATCGTCTGGGCGCTGATGAACGCCTCGCATTTCGCCGCCCTCGGCCAACCGACGCGGCATCGCTTTGGAGCCTATCGCGAAAGCCTACCAGGCCGGCACCGCATCATCTTTCCCTGCAAAGATGGCTATGTCTCGGCGCTCTTTTTCGGCGGCCCCTTTGGCGCTCGCGGGTGCCATGGCTTCGTGCGCTGGATGGCCGAGTTCCACATGGCGCCAGCCCATCTGTTGGAAACGGATTGGGACACCTGGGATGATGTCTACCTGGCCGAGCTGGGGGAAGCCGCACAGCAGGAAATCGACCGCGTTGAATGTGCGTTAGCCGATTTCTTTGTCCACTTTACCATGCGTGAACTGTACGAGCAGGCGTTGGAACGCCGCTTGATGCTAGCGCCGATCGCGCATGCTCAGACGATCATGGACGATCCACATCTTGCCGCGCGCAACTATTTTGTCCCGTTGTATCATCCCGCCCTCGGCGATACGCTGTCGTTTCCCGGTCCGTTCGCCCAGTGCAGCGCCACGCCACTGAGCATCCGGCGCAGCGCCCCCCGGTTGGGAGAGCACAACCACGCGATTCTGGCCCACGAACGCGGATGGTCTGACGAGACCGTGCGGGCTCATGCGGATGCCGCCGCACGCGTGGTGCCGGCGGCGTGGCCACGACCGGCTGTGCCGCCAGGGCATGACGTATCGGTTTCCCGGCAACTTCAGCCCAAGCGTGACCGGCAGCCACTGCAGCACGTGCGGGTGTTGGACCTGACATGGTACGCAACGGGCCCTATCGGCACCAAGTATCTCGCGGACCACGGGGCGGAGGTCATCAAAGTGGAATCGGCGTTGAAGCCCGATGGCCTGCGCCAGGCGCCGCCTTGGCGGGGTTCGTATGAGGACCTCAACACGAGTCAGTTTTTCGCCAATTACAACACCAGCAAACGGAGTATCGCGCTGAATTTGACCACCCTTGAGGCCCGCCAACTGGTGAAGCGGCTGGTGTGCGAATGGGCGGATGTCGTGGTGGAAAGTTTTACGCCGGGCATCATGGCCAAATGGGGGCTGGATTATCCCGCCTTGCAGCGGCTGCGCCCCAATTTGATCATGCTCAGCACCTGTATGCAAGGCCAAACCGGCCCCCACGCCCATTATGCCGGTTTTGGCAATATGCTGGCGGCCATCTGCGGCTTTTATCATCTCACCGGTTATCTCGACAGCGGCCCGATGCCGGTCTATGGCGCCTACACCGATTTTGTGGCCTGCCGCTTTGCCGGGCTCGTTTTACTCGCCGCCCTTGAACACCGCCGGCGCACGGGGGAAGGGCAGCACATCGACCTGTCTCAGTACGAGACGAGTTTACACTTCCTGACGCCAACGCTCCTCGACTATGCCGCCAATGGCCGGCTGGCGCAGCGGCAAGGCAACACGTGCGCCACGGCCGCACCGCATGGCATCTACCGCTGTAAGGGAGAAGACCGCTGGTGTGCCATCGCCGTCACCAACGAGGCGGAATGGCAGGCGTTCTGTACAGTTTTGGGCCACCCGTCGTGGACGCGCCGCTCCTGCTTTGTAACCATGGCGTCGCGTTTGCGGCATGTGCTGGAGCTCGACCGCCGGGTCGAAGCCTGGACGCGCAAGCTGCCGTCGCTCACCGTGATGGAGATGTTGCAGCAGTCCGGCGTGCCCGCCGGTGTGGTGCAAAACGGCGCCGATTTGTATCGGGATCCGCAACTGCGGCATTGCGGCTTTTTTGTCGAGCTGGCGCATGCGCGCATGGGCTGGGTGCCCTATGAGGGACATTCATTTCACCTCTCGGAGAGCCCTGGGGCCCTCTGGTCACCGGCCCCATTGCTCGGCGAGCACACCACGACGGTGCTGCGGGATATCTTGCGTCTGCCAGCGGCAACCATCGCCCAGCTCGAGGCGCAGGGTGTTTTACAATGAGGAGTAGAGGGAGGGCAGGACACACAGATGGAACCCATGACACCTGCAGCAACGATTTTGATTGTTGAAGATGACCCCAAGACGGCGTCGTTGGTCGCCTTGTATCTGGAGCGAGAGGGATTCAAAACGTGCCATGCCCCGGACGGTCAGCAAGCTCTCAAACTGGCGCGGCAGCACACGCCCTGTTTTGTCATCCTCGATCTCATGCTACCCCGCCTGGATGGCATGGAGGTTTGCCGCGAGTTGCGCCGGCTCTCCGATGTGCCCATTCTCATCCTCTCGGCCCGCGAAGACGAATTCGATCGCGTGGTAGGTCTCTCGATTGGCGCGGATGATTATGTCGTCAAACCGTTTAGCCCGCGCGAGCTAGTGGCGCGTGTCAAAGCGATCATGCGCCGCATGCGTCTGCAGCCAACACCGGCGGACACGATCTACGCGCATGGCGACCTCATACTCGATCGTGACAAACGCAAAGTGACACTCGGCGGGCAACCTGTGTTCCTCACACCCTCCGAATATGTCCTCTTGCAAGCCTTGATGGCCGTACCCGGTCGGGTCTTGTCACGCCAAGAGCTTCTAGATCATCTCTACCCCGGCGGGGATGCCGTCATCGATCGCGTGATTGATGTACACACTGGCAAATTGCGGCAAAAAATCGAGTACGATCCCAGCCAACCGCAGTATATTGTCACCATGCGCGGCATTGGCTACCGCTTTGCCGAAGTGAAGCACTAGCAGCTGTCAAGCGTCCTTGCAGGGAAGCAAGGGCGCTCTCAGCTTTTGGAAAGCCCTAATGGACACCGAGCATCCGCACCACACAGAAAAACGAGTTTTAGCATATCCTCCACCTTCTTCCATTCCGCATTCCGCATTCCGCATTCCGCATTCCGCATTCCGCATTCCGCATTCCGCATTCCGCATTCCGCATTCCGCATTCCG
>CBCXVS010000059.1:0-22330 GCA_965178525.1 uncultured bacterium
GACCTGGCTGGGCTCCCTCCATCGTTTGGGGGAGGATAGCCTACCTCATTAACTATTGGGGAACAACCCTAATAGATTGGAGCCTGAGCGCTCGGTGCCAATGATGAAAATCGGGTCTGGTACCATACCGTCTCCTCTGTTGCCCTATTCATCATTAGGCTTTCATCCTGACGTGGAATAGGCAACCCATAAGGGTATGATCATGTTTTCTTTACCTTTGTTGGGCCTTTTCCTTTTTCGGTTGATTGATATCCCAGCTTTATTCCTAAACATAGGAAACATCTTTCAGCACTGGCTGTTTATCATGCCATCTTCTCATAGAATCTAGCGCTCTATCATACCAGGATGTCGTTAGGTGAAGGTAGTGAAATAGTCAAGCAATTCTGGGGAGGTCAGGAGGGGGCATAACAAATGCGGAATGCGGAATGCGGAATAAAAGTCATCTTGTCCATTCCGAATTCCGCATTCCACATTCCGCATTCAAGTCACCCTCCCCCATCGAGGGGGAGGGAACCCAAATCTCTGTCCAGGTCCTTAGTTATCGACCAGGCGTGGATCGAGGATGTCACGTAAGCCATCACCAAATAAGTTGAAGCCCAGCACGGAAAAGGAGATCGACAGGCCGGGGAATATGGCGAGGTGTGGCAGGTACTCCATGTGCTCGCGCGCCAGATTCAGATCGGCGCCCCAATCCGGGGTCGGCGGGGGTGCGCCCAGACCCAGAAAGGACAGGCCAGCGATGATCAGCATGACGAAGCCCAGCGAAATCGTCGACTGCACAATCACCGGAGACAGACAATTGGGCAGGATCTGGCGAAAGGCAATATACAGATTGGCTTCGCCGATGACGTGAGACGCCTCCACATATTCCCGTTCGCGTTCCGCCAGCACCGACCCCCGCACCAGACGGGCCAATCTGGGGGTTTGGGCCAAGCCTAAGACGACAATGAGTCCGACCGTGCTCCAGAGAAGCGGGAGCTTGTAGGCGAGAATGACGGAGGCCGCGAGGAGGTAGAGCAAGATCCCCGGCAAGGCCAGCCAGGCATCGACAAAACGCATCAGAACCGCATCCAGTTTGCCGCCATAATAGCCAGAGATCGCACCGAGGGGCACACCTCCCAAGATGGCCACGATGACCGCCAGGATGCTGATGCTCAGCGCGCGCTGACATCCCCACACGACTCGTGACCAGATGTCCCGGCCAAATTTATCGGTGCCAAAATAGTGCGTCAGACTGGGACCTTGCAGCATCACCCGGTAGTCCTGTTCGACCGGATCATAGCGGGCGATGACAGGCGCCAGGATGGCCACCAGGATCAGGACCAGGACCATCATCGCTCCGACAAAGGCCAGACGGCTCTTCCACAGTTCCCACGCGGCATTTTTGATCAGATAGCGCCACCGTGCGCCACGCATCGCCAGCACAGCTTCATCCGCCTCAAATTCAAAGTCCCCGGAGATCGGAGTGGGCGTTATGGAAGCCTTGGCCATAGTTTCGCTCCTTATGATGCGGACCCGAGACGAATACGCGGGTTCAACACGCTATAGGTGAGGTCGACCAGTAGGTTGACCACCACAAACGCGGTGGCCAGAATAAGAACCGATGCCTGTACCGTCGGATAGTCACGGGTCTGGATGGCCTCGAACAACATAAAGCCGATGCCGGGCCAGGAAAAGATGCTCTCGATAATGATGGTGCCGCCCAGCAGATTGCCGAACTGCAGACCACTGACGGTCACCGTGGGAATCAGGGCGTTGCGCAGGGTGTACTTGTAGATCACCTGGCGCTCCAAGAGCCCCAGGGAGCGGGCGGTATCGACGTAATCCTTGCGGATTTCGTCCAGCATCGCCGACCGCGTCAGTCGCGTGGTAATCGCCGCCAGGCGCACCCCTAGCGCTGCCGCCGGCAGCACCAGATGTTTGAGACTCAGCCCCAGGTTGTCAAACGGGCTGTAATACTCCGACGAGGGCAGCCAGCCCAGATACAGGGAAAAGACCAGCACACACATGATAGCGAACCAGAATTCCGGGATCGAAATGCCGGCCATCGCCGTGGCCGTGGCGCTGTAATCCGCTAGCGTCCGACGTTTGACCGCGGCAATCGTCCCGAACGGAATGGCGATGAGGAGGGAAATGACCACCGCGACCATCGCCAGGTAGAGGGTGGCGGGAATCCGCCTGAACACTTCCACCCCGACGGAGCGCTGCGTCGCCACGGACTTCCCGAAGTCGCCATGCAGGACGATTTTTCCCAGCCATATGGCGTATTGCATATAGATGGGTTTGTCCAGTCCCAGTTCTTTTTCCAGTGCCGCCCGGACTAGCGGATCCTCACCCGCTTCATCGTCTGTGAGGGCATCGATCGCGTCACCAGGCAGCGCGTGGATGAAGGCAAAAACGATCATCGACACCATGAGCAGCACGGGGATCATCTGCAGGATTCGGTAAATGGTGTGTTTCAGCACGTCCGCGCCCTTTCCCCAACCCCCCTTTTGTCAAGGGGGGCGAGAGGCCTTGCAAATCGTCTTTTACACCTCGAAGTGAGCGGTGCGAATGCCGCCGCCACTCCAGGTATAGGGGGCCACGACGCACGGCTCGTAGCCCTTCAGGTCCTTCACCGCAGCCGTGGTCATGGTCAGTTCATGCAGATGGAAATGCGGTATCTCCTCATTGACGACCTTCCAGGCATCCGTATACAGGTTCTTGCGCTTAGCCGGGTCGAGGATTCGTTTTGCCTCTTCCACCAACTTGTCATAGCGCGGATTGCTCCAGCCCGACAAGACCTTTGAATAGCCACTCTTGGAGTGCAAGTTGCGGTCGAAAAAGCCGTCTGGGTCAAAGCGGTAGCTGTTCCCCTGAATCAGGATGTCAAACTCGCGATTCTTCCGCGCCTCTTTGTACGGAACGACATCCAGAGGCCTCACCGTCGCCTTGAAGCCAACCTTGTTCAACATCTGCTGCACCACTTCGCCCGACTCGCGGTTGTACGCCAGACCGACGAACGACTGGATCTGGATCGGTGTGCCCTCAGCCTTTGCCTGTTTGATCAAGGACTTGGCCTTTTCAGGGTCATATCCCACACTTTCCGTTCCTTCCAGGTGCCATGGGTTGCCCTTGGGGTAGGGCTGATCGAGCATGTCACCCTGGCCGTAGAACACCGAGTGATGGATCGCGTTGCGGTCAATGGCATGCGAAGCGGCGAGACGCAGGTTTTTGTCCTGAAACGGACCCCGGTTGAAATTGTAAATCACGAAGACCCCGCCCAGGTGCATCTGCCACACGTTGAATTGCTTGCCGTAGCGCTTCTTGAAGCGGTCCACGTCGGCATAGCCCATGTTATCGATCAGGTTGACCTGCCCGGTACGCAGGGCGGTCAGCCGCACCGAGTCCTCGCGTTTGGGACGCCCGATGACCTCGTCAAGATAAGGCAAGTTGTTGCCCTCGGCATCGGTCTCCCAGTAATTTTCGAAGCGCACCAGCTTAGTCTCGTTGTACCGGGTCCAGGAGACAAACTTGAAGGGCCCGGTGCCAACCGGGTGTTCGGCCGCCTTATCAAAATTATCCGGGGCTTGCAGGTTGGTGGGATAGTGCATGACGTTGGACGGCAGGGACGCATCCGGCACGCTGAGATTGAACCGCACGGTGTGCTTGTCGATGATATCGACGGTGTCGATGACTTTGACCGCGCCGCGGTGCCAGGCATCGGAGTATTTGGGGTTTTTGATGCGTTCGATGTTGAGCTTGACCGACTCTGCATCGACCTCCCGGCCGTTGTGGAACAACGCCCCTTTGCGCAGCCGGAAGACCCAGGTTTTGAGGTCTTTGCTCGGTTCGTAGCTCTCGGCCAAGCCAGGGACGATATTGCCCTTTTGATCGATGTCCGTCAAGCCGGAGTAGATCGCAGCGATCGGGTGGGAGGTGTGATATTGGTTGTGCCGATGCGAGTCGAGACCCGCGGCATCGAGGCGCGTGCCAAACTTCAGGGTACCGCCCCGCCCGGAGCGCCGCTTGGCGGCTTCGCTCTGTGGCGCCAGTCCACTGAGTGCGGCACCGACCACGGCGGCGCTGCTGGTCGTGAGAAATGTTCGCCGGCTCAGTCCAGTGGTTTGTGAGTTCCTCTCCATGGTCGTTTCCTCCGAACCCTGAAGGTTGCGTGTCACGACCTCAAGCGTTTGCACCAGAGTAGCCAGAGCGCCCAAAGCCGCAGGCCCCTTCAGTGTCAGAGTCGCTTCTCCGGACCGCATGCACCGTCGCGCACACGGAAGCATCGACACAGATAGAGCGAGATCAGGCTGTGGCAGGGCGGAACGATCAGCAACGGAGTGGTACTACTGGAGGCCGTAATGGTATGTCGATATTTGCAAACCGAGCCGCTCTATCAAAAAGCGGCGGTACTGTCAAGCGGTACTGTCAAGAAGTTTTGATCCGTTGCTAGCGAGTCGGCGTTGGACAGCAGGCGTCGTGTCCAACGTGGCGTTAAGGGGCCTCACGCCTGCGCCCTCGCGGTGCGGTGAAAGCCCCCTGAAACACGAATTACTTCAGATACTTGTCGTAGAACATCATGACCCGATGCCACATATCCTGGGCCGGCACCGCCCGGTAGCTGGGCCGATAGTCGGCGAAAAAAGCATGGCCAGCGTTGCGATACATCACCAAATCGTAGGTCTTGCCGTGCTTGTCGAGTTCTTCCTGGAGCCGGGCCGCATGCTCCGGCGACGGGTTCGGGTCTTCCTCACCGAACAAGCCGAGTAGCGGACAGCCGAGAGTGGGGATCATGTCGATGGGCGAGACCGGCCGTTGCTCGGTATGTTCATCCTGGATGAGGAACCCGCCGGCGGACTTGACACAGGCGTCCACGTTTGTGCTCTTGCACCCGAAGACCACGGTATACCGGCCGCCCGAGCAGAAGCCAATCGCCCCGACCTTGCCATTCGAATCGGCCTGCCCCTTGAGATACGTTGCCGCCCCGTCCAGATCCGCCACGGCTTGCGAGTCGGGGACCGAGAACATGGTCTGCAACACTTGATCCATGTTGGACGGGTCCGGCGACCCCTCGCGGGTGTACATATCGGGCGCAATCGCCAGGTAGCCCGCTTCGGAGAAGCGGCGGGCCACGTCTTTGATGTGATCGATCAAGCCAAATGCTTCCATAATGACGACGACGCCCGGATAGCTGCCCGAAGCCGCGGGACGGCTATAATAGGCGTTGATCGGGGCGCCATCCTGACTCGGATACTGCATCATGTTCGACTGGATCTCTGGTGCGTACACACGTGCCTCCTTTCGATGATGTGGGATGCAGAATGCTCTGTGAGCAGCGGACGCGAACCAACGCGGCACACCTGTCCGGTGCCGCAGGCTACATCCTCCACGAACCGGTGTCAAGCCTGCTCGTCATCCTCGCCGTCTCTTGCTTTCCCCTACACGATGGGCCATACTCGTTGGCAATGGCGGAAGCCATGACAGAAGCTCTCGTGAATATAGTGCTTTTCTCCTGGGAGGCGCGATGGCTGAGGACGTCAACTCTAAGGTAGATTGGGAGCTGCTGGCCTTAACAGACCATTATTATACGGCGGTTGCCATCCGTGACGCTTTACAGGAGGGAGACATGGACGGGGCCACCGAAGGCATAGAGGAACTGATTGACGCCTTGAGCCGCTCAGACGAACGCGTCTTAGAAAGCTATCTGGTGCGCCTCATGCAGCACATCGTCAAGTGGAACGTACAACCGGAAAGACGGTCCCCAAGCTGGATAGCGACCATCAGTACCTCGCGGAACCGCATTGCTCTTCTCCGCAAACGGCATCCCCGCTTCACGGAGCGCTTCATTCAAGAGCGCCTGTGGCAGGACTGCTGCATCCTAGCCCATGGTGAAGCAGCAGCCGACATGAACCGTGAGCGAATCGAGCCCGTCGCACTGAGTTGGGACGAGGTGTTTGAGACCCTGTATACACTGGAGCCCAAGTCGTAGGCTCTGTGCAAAAGTCGCTGCGTGCGGTACGCCGTACTAGGATTGTGGTCTGATCAATTCCTGTCGGCCATCCGGATGACGAATCCAATAGATCCGATGCTGTTGTAGATGCTGCTCACACATCGGAACCCATTTGTCGCGTGGCCAGTTTTGACCGACGATCGATTCCGTGTCGCCAGCTTCCACCGGTTGATACTCAACGACACCCTCGTTTGTGCATTGGTCGATGTAACATTCCATATATGTCTCCTCATCTACCTAGCGCCGTGTCCACGCCATCTGACCGGCCCATTGGACGACACCATAGCATGATTGGCCCAGCACTTCATCCTTGCCGCTCTGGTATCACATCATTTCGGTAAACACATACTCGATCACCCCGGTATCCGGGTTGTTCCGCTGATACACATACCCGGACGCAACCATCGCATTTAATGTCCGCTCGACGTCCGCAAAAGACGCGCCGGTTGCCATCACGCCTTGGGTCACGCTCAGACATCCCCCGTGCTCGAGCGCCGTGTGCAGGAGCGCTTGCCTCAGGGCCTCGTCCGGTATGGCAGCAGAGGCCGCCCGCGCAATACGCCGATTGATTTCGGTTTGTTGCAGGTGGGCATGAATCATGCCCACGATCCAACTGATCAAGAGCACGCGCACCGAGGCAAACTTCGCCAACACGAACAAGAGGGATGGCAAGGCATAGACGAGGCCGATGACGTGATACCAGGGATATCGCGCCACAATACCGGCCTGGATCCATGCCAGCCCATGCAGACCGGGAATATAACTCCACGTGAGCCAGCGCAATGGCGTACGTCCTCTTACATCCTCTGCCGCTACATCCCTTGCCGAATGAAGTCCGCGACATGTTCCCCGATCATCATGGTCGTCACATTGGTGTTGGCCCGAATGCAATCGGGCATGATGGACGCATCCACGACTCGCAGATTTTCTATGCCGTGGACCTTGCCGAATTGGTCCACCACCGCCATCGGGTCGGACGCCAGGCCCATTTTGCAGGTGCAGGAGATGTGCTGGGAGGTGGTGACCTCGCGCCTCAACCAGGCATCCAGCGCCGCATCAGAGGCCAGGTCCGCGTCCGTGGGCTCGATGCGCTCAGCGATAATGTCACGGAAGCCGTCATGTTCGGTCAGCTTCATGCACAGACGCATGGCTTCCCGCAGGCGCTGCCGGTCAAATTCGTCTTCGAGGTAGCGATAGTCGAGAAAGGGCTGCACGGTGGGATCCGCCGACGTGAGGCGCAATTCTCCCTGACCCACGGCCAATTGGATGCCGGCCGGTCATGCGAATCCCGATCGGCTCCATGCGATTGCCACCGCGATTGACGCGCTCGGTGGCAAAGGATTGCATGGAGATTTTCATGTCGTTGCGCAGCTCCGACCCGTCGGCGGTGTAACGCAGACACACTTGCATGCGCGGCGCCATGCCGTCCAGAGGAAAGTCGGGTTTGGTGCGCCATGTCGCCCACACCAGCGGGTGGCCGCGGAGGTTCCGGCCCACGCCGGGAAGATCGTGGACGAGGGGAATGTTCAGACTCTGCAGCTGACCCGCCGGTCCCACGCCCGACAGGAGCAGGATGTGGGGCGAGCCGATGGCCCCGGCGCTGAGGATGATCTCGTCGCCTTCGACGACAAAGGTTTCACCGCCACGTTCGACCTCGACACCCGTGGCCTGGTTGCCGTGAAACAGGAGACGGCGCACCAGACAATTCGCTTGAATGGTCAGGTTGAGGCGATGCCGCGCCAAGCTCAGATGGCCCATCGCCGTACTGATGCGAATGCCATTGGGGTTGTTGAATGGGGTCGGGCCGACCCCAGTGGAGTCGGGACGGTTATGATCGGCGCAATCGGGGAAACCCGCCGCCAGACAGGCATCGTAAAAGGCGACCTGGCTCGGCAGCTAGGTCTCGCGCTGAAAGCGATGCGCCGTGATCGGTCCGTCCTTGCCGTGCACCTCCTCGTCATCGTGGAAATCCTGGTCATGTTCCAACTTGCGAAAATGGGGCAGCAGCTCCTGAAAGCCCCACTGATTGTTGCCCATCGCGGCCCACGAGTCGTAATCCTCCGGCACGCCGCGCAGGAAGACCTGCCCGTTGATGGCGCTGGAGCCGCCGGTCACCTTGCCACGCGGCACCAGCATCTCGCCTGCCTGCTCGGTCGCCTTGCCGACGAATTGCCAGTTGTGGTCGCTGGTCATGATGTCGATTTCGGTGGCGTAGCCGTGCTTCACTTCGTCCGGCAGGTGCTCAAAATTCGGATACTCCGGTCCGGCCTCCAGTAGTAAAACGGACCGCTGCGGGTCCTCAGACAATCGACTGGCTAGAATGGCTCCTGCAGAGCCTGCGCCGATAATCACCACGTCGTATTTCATGGTTCCATCTCCTGTGCCTCGGCCGTGTCGATAGCGATGCATACGGTTTCGAGCGCCCGGCGGCTGGCTAAGTTCGCGTGCATCCATGTGCACGGGAAAAGACTGCGATGCGTAGGATAACCGCTCCGGCCAGGGGCGTCAACGAAGCGCTTGCAAGTCCCTGGGCCATATGGTAGTTTGCTACCCCCTTGGACAGTCAGCCATCCGCATGGCCGGATGGATACCGGCTATGGCCGGCATCGTCATCATGTCAGGGATGTCATAGCAAAACCATACTGAGAAGGAGGGTAGGCGATGAATCGACAAAGAACGAGCCGACGATGGGCGCGATGCGCCCTGATCGTGGGACTGGCGGCGCTGGCGCTCGTCCCTGGTGTCACGCCCGTCGTACTGCCGGACGCCGCGGCGCAGGAGAAGGCGGGCGGCGCGTTGATTGGGAAACTGGAGGGGCCTGCGGTCGTCACCGATGAATCCCAGTGGCCCAAGACCTTCAACGAAGCGCCTCAGCTCGCCGAGTTAGTCAAGCAAGGCAAGCTGCCACCCGTTGCGGAGCGCATCGGCAAAGACCCCTTGGTGCTCAAACCCGTACACGAGATCGGCAAGTACGGCGGTCTCTGGCGCCGGGGCTTCAGTGGACCGGCAGACCTCTGGAACGGTATCCGCTGTTGTTCAGGTCCAGATTCGTTCTTGTACTGGGAATATACGGGGAACAACCCCGCGCCCAATATTGCCAAAGGTTGGGAAGTCACAGATGAGGGGCGGACCACCATTATTCACTTACGCCGCGGCATGCGCTGGAGTGATGGCCAGCCGTTCACCGCGGACGACTTCGTGTTCTGGCACGACCACGTGGTGCAACATGAGGAACTCACGCCCACCTTTCCGTCCTACTTTACCATTAATGGCAAACGGGGACAGTTAGAGAAAATTGACGACCATACCATTGCCTTAAAATTTCCGGAGCCCTACTACTTGTTACCCGACGTGCTGGCTGGCGCGACCCAGTTGGGCGGTCCGGCCTGGCGCGGCCCGCTCGATGGCGGTGGGTACGTGCCGTCCCATTATCTCAAACCGTTTCACCCCGCTTTTGCAGGGAAAGAAGCGGTTGACAAGCTGGCCAAGGAAGAGGGCTACGACAACTGGGTCAATCTGTTCAAATTCAAAAACAGTTGGCAGTTCAACCCGGAGCTGCCGGTGGTCACGCCATGGAAGACCGTCACCCCCATCAACGAACCCACCTGGGTGTTGGAGCGCAATCCCTATAGTGTGTGGGTGGACACGGAGGGGAATCAGCTGCCCTACATCGACAAGGTCATCCTGACGGTGTTTGAAAATATCGAGGTGCACAACCTGCGGGCGATTGCCGGTGAGTACGACTACATGGCGCGGCATGTCGATATTCAAAAAGTGCCGGTCTTTCTGGAGAACGAGGACAAAGGCAAGTACAAGTTGTACCTCGACCCCGGCGACTACGGCGGCGACATGATTATCAAGTTCAACATGAGCTATAACGGCGATGCGGAGATCCGCAAGTGGTTCCACAAGCGGGATTTCCGGCGCGCGCTATCGCTCGGCATCGACCGCGACCAGATCAACGAGACGTTCTGGCTCGGGGTTGGCACCCCGCGCTCCGTGGTGCCCGCGGCTAGCAACCTGTATTATCCGGGCGAGAAGTACGACCTTCTCTGGGCCACGCACGACCCCCAAAAAGCCAATGAGATGCTCGATGCCATCGGACTGGAGAAGAAGGACGCGAACGGCATACGGCTGCGGACCGACGGCAGCAACAAGCCGTTGACACTCGAAGTGATCACCTGGAGCGGCCAGTTCGTGCAGTATACGCAGATCATGGAATCCGTCGGGGAGATGTGGAACAAGATCGGTATTAAGCTGATCGTCAAAGAGGTGGAGCGGGGTCGCGGCATTGACCTCTTCGTGACCAATCAAAACCAGATGTGGGCCTGGAACAATGACGGCAGCGAGCATATGTTCACCTTCCCGCTGCACGTTTTTCCGTTTGACCAGCGCAGTGCCAATGGCTCCCTCAACGGCCTGTGGTTCCAGACGAACGGTAAAGAGGGGGAAGAACCGATTCCCGCCATCAAGGAAATCATGGCGAAATGGCGCCGAGCCTTCGGGGTGCCGCGGGAGGAGCGCATCAAGATCGGCAAGGAGATCTGGGCGACGGCCGCAGACGAAGTCTACATTATCGGCGTCATCGGTTTGGGGCCGGCGGCGATGGGCGTCCGGGTGGCGAAAACGGACTTGGGGAACATCCCCTCCAGGCAGTACAATAGCCCGGATGCGCGGACCCCGAGTATCTCCCGTCCCGTGACGTTTTTCTGGAAGAGCGAGAAGAATCGCCAGCCGCAAAAGCTTCGCATTCAACAGTAGGATGGTCTTTTTCCCTCGCCCCTCTCCCGGACCTGGGAGAGGGCGCACATGGAGGTACGCGGGTGCTCGTTTACTTCGTGCGTCACTTGTTGCTGGCGGTCGTGACCACATGGGCGATTTCAGTGATTGCATTTGCGATCATCCAACTGCCGCCCGGAGATTTTGTCACCGCCTATATTGCCCAACTGCTCTCCATGGGAACCATTGTCAGTCAGGCCGAAGCGGATGCGTTGCGGTCTGAGTACGCCTTGGACCGCCCCTTCCCGGTGCAGTATTACAAGTGGACGAGCCGCATCTTGCAAGGCGATTTCGGCATCTCGATGGAGTACCGGCGGCCCGTCGCCGAAGTGATTGGCGACCGCTTGATGTTAACCGCAGCCCTGACGTTCACCTCCATTGTCTTCACGTGGATCTTGGCCATCCCGATTGGCATCTACTCCGCTGTGAAACAGTACTCGGTCGGCGATTATATCTTCACCTTTGTCGGTTTTTTGGGCTTGGCGCTACCCAACTTCCTGCTGGCGCTGGTGATCCTCTACATGGGTTTCGTCATGTTCGACGCCAACGTCGGCGGGTTGTTTTCACCGGAATACGTGGATGAACCGTACAGTATCGCGAAAGTCCTGGATCTGCTCAACCATCTCTGGCTCCCCTCGATCGTGCTGGCCGTGGCCGGGACGGCCCAGCTCATCCGCGTGTTGCGCGCCAACTTGCTGGATGAACTGCGTAAGCCCTACGTGGTGACGGCGCGGGCCAAAGGCTTGTCGGCCTGGCGGGTCATTCTGAAATACCCCTTGCGCGTCGCCCTCAGTCCGTTGGTCAGCACGATCGGTTACCTGTTGCCGCTCATCGTCTCGGGAAGTATCATCGTCTCGGTGGTCATGAGCCTGCCCACGGTTGGCCCGCTGTTGTTAAAAGCCCTCCTGGCGCAGGACATGTTCTTGGCCGGCACCATCATCTTGTTGATCGGTATCATGACCGTCATTGGCACTTTTATCTCGGATCTGCTGTTGGCGTGGATCGATCCGCGTATCAAGTTGGAGAATACCTAATGCCGGAAGAGGTGATCGTCCGCGGTGCCACAACCGAGTTCGAGGCGCAAGCGGACGAGCGCATTTACGCCGCGTCGCAATGGCAACTCATGTGGTGGCGGCTGCGCAAACATCGCCTGGCCATGGGCGCCGGCACCGTGTTGATGCTATTTTATCTCGCGGTCATCGGCGCGGATTTCCTGGCCACATCCGACCCCAGGGAGTCCAACGCCCGGCGGGGCTTGATGAAACCGCAGCCCATCCGTCTTTTCGATGGGTGGAAGCTCAAACCCCATGTCTATGCCATCACAGGCAAGCGCGATCCCCGCACCTTCAAACGCGTGTACCAGGCCGATCCGAATCAAAAACTGCCCATCCGCTTTTTCGCCCCTGGCTTCGAGTATCAATTTTTGGGTCTCTTCCGCACCAATATCCACTTGCTCGGCGTGGAAGGCGCCCGAGCTGAGGACACGCTGTTTCTGCTGGGAACCGATTTGCAAGGCCGCGATCTCTGGTCGCGACTGATGGTGGCGACCCGCATTTCCATGACCATCGGACTGGTCAGCGTCGCTCTGAGCCTGTTTCTCGGCGTGTTGCTGGGGGGCATTTCGGGCTTCTACGGCGGCTGGATCGACACGCTGATCCAGCGCCTCATCGAACTCCTCCGTTCGATCCCGACCATCCCGCTGTGGATGGGCCTGGCCGCGGCGGTGCCAAAAGACTGGTCCGTGACGAAGATGTATTTCGCCATTACGATTATCATTTCCCTCATCGGCTGGACCGAGTTGGCTCGCGTCGTGCGTGGCCGCTTCCTGGCCCTGCGGGAGGAGGACTTCGTCACAGCCGCGGAGCTGGCCGGCACCAGCCGCATGCGCATCATCTTCCGGCATATGGTGCCGTCGTTCATGAGCCATATTATCGCCGCCACCACGCTCGCCCTGCCCGCCATCATCATTGCCGAAACCTCGTTGAGCTTTTTGGGTCTCGGTATGCGACCACCAGCCATTAGTTGGGGCGTGCTGCTGCAGGCGGCGCAGCAAATCCAAGCGGTGGCGATCACCCCCTGGCTGCTGCTGCCGGCCATCCCGGTCATCGTGGCCGTGCTCGCCTTCAACTTCCTCGGCGACGGCCTGCGCGACGCAGCCGACCCATACGGATAGGAATCGTATGTTGATGCAGGCGGAACCGCTTCTCTCGGTCCACAATCTGAAGACCCATTTTCCCTTGGACGAAGGGACCGTCATCGCCGTAGATGGGGCCAGTTTTGACTTGTATCCCGGACAAACGCTCGGTATCGTCGGCGAAAGCGGCTGCGGCAAGAGCGTCACGGCGCGATCCATCATGGGGATCCTCGACCGTCCTGGCCGCATTGTAGATGGCAAGGTATGGTTTCGCCGCCGTAGCGAACATGACGCGTCAGGGCGCGGCCAAGTCGTCGACCTGACCACCTTCGATCCCAATGGCGAGGACATGCGCGCCATCCGAGGCGGGGAAATTGCGCTTGTGTTCCAAGAGCCCATGACCTCGTTCAGTCCGGTGCACACCGTCGGCAATCAACTGATTGAGACCATCATGCTACACCGCACCGTGACCAAGAAAGACGCGCGGACCATAGCCATCGATCTGCTCCGGCAGGTGGGTATTCCCTTGCCCGAACAGCGTATCGACGCCTATTCTTTCCAGCTCTCCGGCGGTCTGCGGCAGCGGGCCATGATCGCCATGGCGCTGTCGTGCAACCCCAGCATTTTGATTGCCGACGAGCCCACCACCGCTCTCGATGTGACGACGCAAGCGCAGATCCTCGACCTCATGCGCGCCTTGCAGCAGGAATACGGCATGGCTATCATCCTCATCACCCATGACCTGGGCGTCATCGCGGAGATGGCGGACCATGTGGTCGTGATGTATCTGGGCCAGGTGGTGGAAAGCGCCTCCGTAGACGACATCTTTCATGCCCCGAAGCACCCGTATACCCAGTCCCTGTTGCAATCGATTCCGCGCCTGCAATCCACCTCACGGGAACGGCTGGCGTCGATCACAGGCACCGTTCCCCATCCCTATGCCCGCCCGTCGGGATGTCCCTTCCACCCCCGCTGTCCCGCCTTTATGGACGGGGTCTGCGAGGTGCGAGAGCCGGTTCTGAGTCCCATTGCGCCCAACCATGACGTGAGCTGTTTTCTTTATCACAGAGGATAAGCGGTGGTCCACGAGACATCTCCGAACGGCCAGCGCTTGCTGCAAGTCAATGACCTGCGCAAGTATTTCCCGATCCGCAAAGGCTTTCTGAAACGCGAGGTCGGCAACATCCGCGCCGTCGATAACGTCAGCTTTTATATCGACGAGGGCGAAACCCTGAGCCTGGTCGGGGAAAGCGGCTGCGGCAAGACGACTACGGCGCGGTGCATTCTGCGCGCCCTGGATCCGACCAGTGGCGAAGTGCACTTTCGCGCTCAAGATGGCGCCGTCGTCGACGTCGCCACGCTGCCCCGGGGCCAACTGCGGACGCTACGCCGTGAGATGCAGATGATCTTCCAGGATCCCTTTTCCTCGCTCAATCCGCGCATGACGCTTCTCGATATCGTGGCCGAGCCGCTCATCGTCAACAAGATGGGGAATCGCCGGGAGCGTGAAGCGCGCGTCGCCGAACTGCTCGACTTGGTCGGGCTGCGCCCGGAGTTCATGCGCCGCTTCCCACACGCCTTCAGCGGCGGCCAGCGGCAGCGCATCGGTATCGCGCGGGCCTTGGCGCTGCATCCGCGGCTGATCGTGGCCGATGAGCCGGTGTCTGCGTTGGACGTCTCGGTGCAGGCGCAAGTGCTGAATCTGATGCTTGACCTGCAAGCGGAGCTGGGCTTGACGTATCTGTTCGTGGCGCATGATCTGAGTGTGGTCAAACACATCAGCGACCGCGTAGCCGTAATGTACGTTGGGCAACTAGTGGAGATGGCCCCGGCCGATGCCCTCTTTGCGGCGCCAAAGCATCCGTACACGGCGGCCCTGCTCTCGTCGGTGCTGGAGGCGGATCCCCGAGCGCGCTCCAACCGCATGGTGCTGCAGGGCGATGTCGCCAGCCCGATCAATCCGCCCTCAGGCTGCTACTTTCACCCGCGCTGTCCGTATGCGATCGATATGTGCCAGACGGAGCCGCCGCATCTGCAAGAGATCGCACCCGCCCGCTTCGTTAGCTGTCACCGTGCCCAGGAGTTGCAACTCGAGGGGGTTATTGACGCTGGCTAAAGGTGATGGTAGCCGTTGACTTGCGGATGAGCGACGATGCCGCTTCCTGACTTCAATTCCCTTGGCGATTTACCCGAGGGCATCCATCACGCATCCTTGCAGAGGTGCTCATGCGCTTCGGCCATGGGACAGTACAACGTCGCCTCGTGATAGCCCAGCTGGAGCGTGTCTATGAACTTATGCGACACACGGGCAAGCTTGATCGTTTCATCATCTTTGGCAGTTACGTCACCTCCAAGCCAACTCCAAATGATGTTGACATCATTCTCATTATGCGAGACGATTTTCAGGAGCAGGATTACACTGAAGAAATACTCCCAGTATTTGATCATCCGCGTGCACAACGCGATTCATGACCTCCGGCAAAGCCGGAGGATTGAAAAACAGTGAACCGCTCAAAGCGCTTGAAGCGTTAGCCGCCTAAAGGCGGCGGACGCCTACCATCAATCCATCTGACTCAGACGTTGGTCTTCCTCTTCCTGGCGTGGAATGTCGGCTCGAATTGTCGCCTCGTCTCGGCCGACCGTCGTGACGTAATCTCCGCGAGCCCAAACATTCTGACCCGTCAAGGTCTTACGCCTTCCCAGAGAAGGCCGGGCAATGTGGATCGCTGTCTTCCCCTGGATCAACCCGACCACCTGAGCCACCGAATATTTCGGCGGAATCGAGATCAGCATATGAACGTGATCCGACATCCAATGGCCTGCTTCGATATGGCTTTCCCGTTGCTCTGCCAGGGACCGAAAGACCTCGCCCAGATGCGGTCGCCATTCCTTGTCAAGCGCCTGGCGACGGTGCTTCGGGATGAAAACGATGTGATACTTGCAGTCCCACTGGGTATGGCTTAGAGTCTCGTTGAGTGGCATTGCTAAACGCCCTCTTGGTTGAACATGGAGCGGTTCACCAGAGGGCGCTTGTCGCCTCGACTCCCGGAACTGTCAAACTTTGGGAGTCCCCCGGCACAGCCGGGGGCTTACGTCATGTAGTCAGGGCGTGCTGGGCGGCCGCTTCCAGCTCAGCCTTATCCGGGATGGGACCCGGTGTCGGCGCCAACTCCCCCGCCTCGATCGCCTGCAACAGGTCGCGCTCGTAGTCGTCGAAGGTCGGTTCGACTTCGGCTTGCTGATCGCGTGGCTCTGTGGGCACAGATGGTTGGGTCATGGGGTCTACCTCCGTAAATAAAATAGTCCCGGGTGGCTTTCCGACTCGGAAAGAGGGCGATGAGCTCATACACCTCCCCCGTCACGACACAGGGCACGACGTATGCGTCATCGTGGATGGCCACAATCAGCACGCGCTGGTGCGGGTACCGGTCGAGGTGCGGGTGCGGGTGGTTGGCCACCAAACCGCCGGCCTCAATCGCCGCTACGATCTCCTCAAAGCCGACCCCGCGGTCGCGTTGGAGTGCCACGTTTTTGTCGGGATTCCATGTGACTTCCATCCCTTTACCATACTGCAAAATCATTTATTGGCAATACAAATAATGGTCATCCTAGGACGAGCCGGGGACAGACCACGTTTTCCGAATCAGTAAAAACACGATCTGTCTCGAATGCCATTAAATTAAGCATAACATGTTTGTAAACAAATGCTTGTGTGAGTCCACCTATAGTTTGTTCATCCGAGGTAAAGTGCGTCTGCCAGAAGCAAAGCAGCGATTGAGCCCGAAATACGTTCATGTCGGAGGATAGGCACCGGATAGCGACCTTTCAGGACAGACATGAGCCCATGACTCATTTATAATGAAAGCTCTGTCTTTAACTCAATGCCATTCGGGACAGACCACGTTTTTAATGCTTCGCTGTGTCCGCCTGAGAGGCATGGAGAGGCGCTAAGAAACGCGGTCGTGTGCCTCAGACGCGCTGCCGCAGTCTTGCCCCCTCGACTCCCCACTCACCACAGCGCATCTTGTCTTCGAGACATGCCCTGCACACATTAATTTGTGTCTGGCCAGGCGGCCCACACACGGCGGTGATGGCCCCACCGGCTTTGGCCGTGCAATCCTCGGTTTGGAGATCACAGACCCCGTGCATGACCACCCCACTCGGTTCAACGTTGTGCATCGGTTTCTCCTTCTTGCTGACGCAGAGCGGGCCACTGGATCAACCGGTCCCGTGCATCTGGAGTGTACACTGTGGGCATGTGCTATGATAAGGGGTCGCCGCACACCTGTAGAAAGATGCGAAAGGAGCAAAGCATGAAACTCGCCCTGCAATACGAGATGCAACGGGCAACCCTGGACGATCACCAAGTGATCGAAGAGACGCTAGAGCAGTGCATCCGGGCCGATGAGGTGGGGTTTGACTATCTCTGGTTTGTGGAGCACCATTTTCTCACCGGCTTCTCGGCGTCGCCGAGCCCCGAGGTCTTTTACGGCGCCCTGAGCCAGCGCACGCAGCAAATCAGGCTGGGCTTCGGCGTCGTGATTTTGCCCTACCACCACCCCATTCGCGTGGCCGAGCGGGTCGCGGTGCTCGACCATCTGAGCAATGGCCGGGTGGATCTGGGTACAGGGCGTTCGGCCCCGTATGAGCAGACCGGCATGGGCATCGACCCGCGCGACACGCGGGACATGTGGGAGGAATCCCTCACGATGATTCCCAAAATATGGGAGTCGGATATGTTCGAGTGGAAGGGACGCTTCTGGAATGTGCCCCCGCGACAGGTGTTACCCAAGCCGTTCCAGACGCCGCATCCCCCTATCTGGGTGGCCGCCCTGCAGCCGTCGACCTACCAACTGGCGGCGGAGAAGGGCATCGGGGTGCTGTCGTTTGGCGCCAGCGCGCCGGAGGTGCTCAAACCCCACATCGACGCCTATCGAGAGCGGGTGCGCCAGGCCAAACCCGTGGGCGCGGTGGTCAATGATCAGTGGTGTAGCTCGACCTTGGGCTACTGCGGGGAGGACAACAAGGAGGCGCGGGAACTGGCGGTGCAATCGATCAAGCGCTTCTTCGGCCCCGGGCGGCCCTATGTGCAGGACCAAAAAGATATTTACGCCCGGCTGCTGGAGAATTGGGGGGGCGTACCCGATCACCTGAAGCAGAACTTCCAGCGCTATGTCGAACTCGACGAGGCCGGGGATGAGGTCGTGGACCTCTCCGGCGGCGGGGCGATCGCCCATTCCATCTGGAACCAACTGGATGCCGACACGTTGTGCGACCGGGGGGTGGTGATCGGCGGGGATCCGGAAAGCTGCATCAAGGCCCTAAAGCTGCACGAGGCGGCGGGATGTGACCAGATGATGATCATGATCCAAACGGAAACGATCCCGCACGAGAAGGTGATGCAGTCCATCGAACTGCTGGGGAAATACGTCATCCCCGAATTCAAGCGGTCTGAAGAGAAAGCGTCCACGCGTTCCGCCAACGGCTAAACGTCATCCTTTCTCCCGGAAGTCTGCCAGGCGTTCTGGCGGGGATTTCCAGGAGCAGCGGGCGTCATCCCAAGGATGGCATGAGAGGGGCCGCTCCTGGGCTCCCCATCTGGAGTCCCGCAACCGTATCAACACGGGTCAGACGCCATGAGATCGTTGTCCGATTCCTCAACCCGACCCCATTCTCTTTCTTCCGTTATAGTATCGCCTTCGGCTGCGCGCGGTTTGAGATAGCGTGAGAGGACCAGGCTCCCCCCTAAAAGGCCGCCACTCGCCGCGAGCGTGGCAATATTCAGATGAGGGACTCCACGGATCAGATTGGCCTTCACAGCGGAGCCAAACAGCCCGAATACGACGTTACCCGGAAGGGATCCGAGCACGGTGGCGAGCAGGAAGGGCCGCCAACCGATTTGGAGAAAGCCCGCCAGATAGCTGACCGGTTCATAGGGCAGGAACAAGCAACGCATCGTCAGCACGGTTTCAAACGGATACCGCCGCAACGGATACGCATAGCGCTCCATGAGGGCCTCGCTTTGCTCTCCCTGCAGCAGGCGCTGCCCGAAGTAGTGACCAATGCCATACGCCACCAACGCCGAGGCGGTACTCCCCACAACGGCATACACACTCCCCCAGACGGAGCCAAACAGGAATCCACCAACGGTGGTCAATAGGGCTGCCGGGAATAGCACGAGTGGGCTGGCGGCGTAGACAAGCGTGTACAGCAGCGGCGCATCGCCGCTCGAGCGCAAGAATCCGATCAATTGATTAGCGGCGGATAGGGGAGCCAGATAGCATGGCGCGGCAAGCCAGACATACCACGCGAGGCCGAGACCGACGAGCGCCAAGGAGGCGGGCACGACATACTTCGCCAAACGTTGCGCCTTAGGTACGCGGCTACCAATGCTTCTTGTAGGAGGCGGGTCATCGCCTGATTGCGTCTGTAGAAACGTCACCAGGTTTTTCATTCTTCGGCGTTCTTTGTAGGCGCGAGTCCCAACATACACTATACTACCGACCACGACACATCCGACAAGGAGCATGGTATTCTTCTTTTATCCTTACGACCCGTAGAGGGACGAAAAACCGGGGACCGGCCACATCTTACCGCTTCGGAAAACGTGGCCGGTCCCGGTTTTCGCGTTCCTAGATGGCGTTTTCGGCGCGCAGGTCTTGGAGGGACTGCGAGAAGGCGGTGACGGTCTGGTCGATCACACCCTCATCGTGGGCGGAGGAGACCAGGAACGCACGCCCTCCCATCATGTCCACATTGTTCACCAGCATCGCCCGTCTGAGCGCCTGCGTCTTGCTGACGGGCATGGTGTTGGCGATCTCCTGATAAGGCATGGTACATAAGTCGCGGTCGCAATCACAGTCGGCGCCCAGCGTCACGTGAATGATAGACGTGATGCCGTGCGCATGCCCGGTGACGCCCTGCTGCATGAACACCGCGTTCAGCCCCTCCTTCAGACGCTGGGCCATGGCATCGGCTCGGGCGTTGACGCCGGCGTTGGCGATCGCCTCCAACATGGCGGCGCCAGCGGCAGCCGTCACTGGCTGGGCATTGAAGGTGCCGCCCTGCGACACGCGCTGTGCCGGATCCCACGCCGGGTCGTTCCGGAAGGCCATAAGTTCCATGATGTCAGCGCGGCCGCCGACCGCTCCCCCCGGCTGGCCACCGGCGATGCTTTTGGCCATGGTGCTCAGGTCCGGCTCGATGCCCCAGCGCACCTGCGCCCCGCCGGGCAAGAGGCGGAATCCCGTGACCACCTCATCCATAATAAAGACGACGCCGTGCCCGGCGGTAACCTCACGCATGTCTTGCAGGAATTGCGGGTTCGGCAATGGGAAGGTGCCATAGTGCGCGCCGTTGCATTCGACGATGACGGCCGCGATGTCGTTGTCGTCCGTCAGCATCTGGTCCACCGCGGCCGCGTCAGCCGGCGCGACCATGGCCTCGTCCAGGCTCGCCTGCGGCACGCCGCCCAGCCCCTGGCCGGACTCGGGGGTGGCGTAGTCGTGCCAGCCGTGGTAGTGCTCGTGAAACTTCACGAGCTTGGTCTTGCCGGTGTAGGCGCGGGCCAAGCGCAATGCCAGGTAGGTAGACTCCGTGCCAGAGCACGTAAAACGCACCCGTTCCAGAGATGGCATGAGGCGCTTCACCGCCTCTGCGTATCGCACTTCATGGGTGGTCGCTCCCCCGAGATGCGTCCCTCGGCGCGCCTGGGCCGCGACGGCCTCCGTGATTTCCGGGGAATTATGGCCCATGAGCAGGCAGCCGTTGCCCATCACGTAGTCGATGATCCGGTTGTCATCCACGTCATACTTGTAGGGGCCTTCGGCGTGATCAATATACGCGGGAAAGGGCGACGTGAACCGGGTTTGGTGCGTGATGCCGCCCGCAAAGAGCGACCGTCCCCGTTCGTACCACACGATGGACTTCCCCGAATGGCCTTAAGTTAAGCCAACTCCTTTCTTGATGAAGCAGTTACGCCGATTGCCTGAGACCGACTCTCCTCTCATGATGAGGGCCTTCATTCCCCCCACTGACAGGAGAAGCGCTCCGGATATCCCGTATCACCCCCCGGCTGCAACGCCTCCAGGCCGACTGCGCCGCCCACCTCCCATCCGAGGCCATTCCGGCGGCGTGTGAGGCGGTCGGCTATACCGAGTGGCGCGACCGCCTCCTCCATCCGGTCGTCACCGTCCAGGCCTCTCTGGGGCAACTTCTCCCTGGCCATGCCGCCTGCCGTCATCTCCCGCACTGAACGGGTGGCTACTCCAGTGCCTCGGCCTCCTGCCCGGCTCCTACCCAGCTGCCTGGAGGCGTGCTGGACCACCTCTGCGAACGCGTCGGCCAGTCGGCCCGGCCACGGCCTTGGAGGACGGGCGCTGGCATGGCCATCGCGTTTTCTTCGTCGAGGCCTCCGGGGGCGCCAGGCCCGATACCCCGGTGTGGCAAGACGAGGTCGGCCCGCCCGGCGAACAACCGCCCGGCGGTGGCTTTCCCGTGGCCCGGCTGCTGGCGCTTTTCCATGCGGGCAGGGGCCTGCTCCCCCCCCTAGCGGCGTCTGCTTTGAACCCCCACGAGTTGTCCCCAGTCCAACCGATGCATCCGGCCATGGAACCAGGTGAGGTGCTGGTGACGGAGCGGGGCCTATCGTCCGATGCCCAGATGGCCTTGCTCAGACTGGCCGGTTTGCCCGCCCTCATGCGAGTCGGTGCCCGACAGATGGTCGCTTTCACCCCGTCTCGGCCCTTGGTGATCCCCGCTACCCGACCGACCCCTCAGAGCCAAGGTCTACCCCGCTCGCGGTGGATCATGGCCCATGGCCAGCAGGACCAACGGGTGGAAGGGTTCCAGCCCAAGACCTGGCCGGCTGGGCTCGATCCCCCAACCTTGGCAGCGTTCCCTGCATCGCTTTTCCTGCCAGAGTTGCGGCATCAGGTGATCCAGCCCGGCTTGCGCTCGCGAGTGCTCACGTTGGTCACGACCTGAGTGGATGCGCCATGCTCTTCAAAAGATGATCTGGCCGAACCCTCCTTCAAACGCTGGGAAGCAGCAACGCGTCTGAGACCACTCAAAACTGCGATGCAGATGGATGCACGGCCCGGCAAAACCGTGGTGGGAGTACGGCAAGAACGGACCGTTTTCCTTCTGCTCTACAACCTGGTCCGACGGGTCATTGCCCAATCGGCCAAGCATCAACCGGTGGATGTTGAACGGATCAGCGTTATCGATGCTCTGCGGGGGTGCAGTGAACCCGACAGCGGGGGGCCCTGAGAGGAATTATTCGTCCACCTCTCTCGTCCGAACCGGGTCGAACCCCGCGTCCAAAAGCGACGACCCCAGACCGCTCCCCTCATGACAAAACCCCCTCATGTGTTGGGTCAACCGTTGACACGACATGCAGTTAGAGCTTCACTTCAGGCCATTCC
>CBCXVS010000059.1:22339-29078 GCA_965178525.1 uncultured bacterium
TCATGACAAAACCCCCTCATGTGTTGGGTCAACCGTTGACACGACATGCAGTTAGAGCTTCACTTCAGGCCATTCGGGACTTCCCAAACTTCTGTGCGTAACGTTCCTCGATCGTGGCCATTCCTCGTGCTCCTCGCAACAGGGCTAAGGCCTGGCATGACTGGGCGGCCTCAGACGCCGAGACATGCGTTGCAATAGCACGTATTATAGGCCGACTCGGCGAGGGGTCAACTTGCTATTGTTGCCGCGCTAGCGTCTCGTACCCGGCGTGGTCGTGAAGACGGATTTCGATATCGATTTGGAGATTGATTAAGCGCGCTGCCGCTTGACTCTGGTGCAGCTTGATTTTGACCTCGACGACCCGTGCATCCGTGACGGCCGTCGGGTCAATGCTGAGGATGTCGTTTTTGCCAATGAGGCTGCCGATATGCACCACCGTACCGCTCAACTCCTCTTGTAACGCTGGGCTCGACACCGTGGCCGTTTGCCCCAAACGCACAAGCCCCACGTCCGTTTCATACACTTCAGCGATGGCGTACATCTGTTTGGTGTTGGCCATTTTGAGCAGCGGCTGCGTGCCAACCGGTTCACCAGGCTGGGCGAGCAGCTGCAGAATCTGGCCATCGGTGGGCGCTCGCAAGATGGTCCGGTCCAATTTGGCTTGTACGCGCGCCAAACTCTGCTCTAATGACTCAATCTGCATGGCGGCCTGGGCGCGGATCAAACGCGCATGCGCGGTCTCCAACTGCGCCCGCGCCAGCATGAGGTTCACATCATATTCGGCTTTGAGCTTGGCGAGCACCGCTCGGGTCTCGTTCAGCGCCTCTTGGTTGCGGCGGACTTGCAACCGCTGATGCTCTACGTCTTGTTGGGAGATGGCGCCACGCTGCAACAGGCGCTCGAATCGTTGTAAATCCGTCTCGGCCACGAGGAGATCCGCCTGCAGTTGACGCAACCGCGCCTCTTGGGCACGAATGTCCAAGAGCGGCAGTTCTTTGAGCTGTTGAATCCGGATGTTGGCCTCGGCAATGCTGGCGTTCCCATAGACGGTTTCCGCTTGCAGCCGCTTCATAGCATCACGGAGCTGACTCTCGGCATAGTGTTGTTCAGCCAGCCGCTCAGTATGGCTCTCCAGGTAGGCCAAGAGGTCGCCTTTCTTGACCGTCTCGCCCTCCTGTACCAACAGGCGTCCAAGGCGGTCTTGACCGGACACGCCAATGGTAAGCGTTCGCCCCTCGGGCTCCAATCGACCCAACGCCGCAATCTTTTCCCGTCGCGGCCCGAATGCGGCCTGGCTCCCTTGGCGGCCTAGGGCTTCGGAGGAACGGCTTGCTTCCGGCAATGGCTTGGGTTGGCGCGGCTGCGGGAATCGATCATAGACGACAACACCGATCACCACGCCTGCCGCAGCGGCGCAACATACCATGAGATAGCGTTTCACCATTACAAATCCTTCCTGGCGCCAGAAGGTACATCATGTAAGCTAAGTAGCCTTGCAACACGGTAGCCCGTTCCATTTCTTTTCGGAAGAGCGTAAAGTTTCTAGTAGTCATGGCGGTCAACTCGGTCTATGATACGGGGAGATGAGCATCACGACCCAAACGTCCACCGGAGAGGAGGAGAAGCGATGGCAAAGCATTACACACTCTGCGTGGGTACGGTAGGCGGCGGTTTATCCTACACCCAAGATGGGGGCGAGACCTGGAACCGCATTCGCGATCCGATACCGTCGGAATGCAATGTGCGGGCTCTGGAAGTGTATCCGGATAACCCCCACCGTCTCCTGGCCGGTACCGATGTCGGCCTCTATCGCAGCGAGGATGCCGGGAGCACGTGGGAGAAGCTGGAGTCGCCGATGCAGGACATTCAGATCTGGTCGGTGGCCGTCGACCCGACGGATTCGGACACGATTTTTGCCGGCACCCGGCCGGATGCCTTCCGCTCACGCGATGGGGGCAAGACGTGGCAACAGTTGTCCCTCGGCGTGACCTTGCCCTGCCCGATCGGCATTCCGCGCACGACGAATGTGATCGTGGACCCGCGGGATCACCAGACCGTTTGGGCCGGGATCGAGGTGGATGGCGTCTACAAAAGTTTCGATGGCGGTGACACCTGGATGCATCTGCCCGACCTCGGCCCCGACCCGTTCCATGGCGATATTCACGGGCTGGCTCTGCGCACGAAGCCGACCACGGCGGTCTATGCCACGTCGCCATTTGGCATTGCTACGAGTACAGATGAGGGGGAAAGCTGGGATTATCACTACTTTCCCAAGTTCCATGCGGATGATCAGCGGTCGTATTGCCGGGGGGTCGCCTTGAAGGCCGACGACCCGAACGTCATGTTTGTAGGCAACGGGGATGCGATTCCCGGCGTGACCGGCGCCATCCAACGGTCGAAAGATGGGGGCAAGTCATGGCAGGCGACGGACATGCCCGTGGAGCCGAACTCGGTGATTTATTGGTTCGCCACCCATCCGGCACAGCCGGATGTGATTGCCGCTGCCAGCCTGTACGGCTACGTCTATCTCAGTATGGATGGCGGCGACTCGTGGCGGAAGCTGAAAAAGGAGTTTGGTGAGATCCGGAGCCTGGCGCTAATGCCGAACTAAGCCGGACATGTTGTTCTTTCTTGACTCCCCCCTTTGGCAAAGGGGGGAATGTAGACGATTTCGCTTTCGGAGGGCCACCATGAAAGTACACGTCTATACCCATCCGGGTTGATTCAGTTGCCGGACGCTGGAGGAATTCCTGGCGTCCAATGATGTTCCGTATGAACATCACGACCTGGCGGTCGATGAGGCCGCCCGGGAGGACTTGAAAAGCCGGGGCATCACGTCCTTACCGGTCACCATCATTGATGATGACGAAGTCATTATTGGGTATTATCCGCGCAAGCTGATCCCCGCCTTGAAGCTGGACATCGACGTAGACTTGGCGGGCAAAACCCAGTGGCTGGCCGAGAAGTACGAGGTCATGCTCGGCGCGACAATCCGCGCCACCCGGCAATTGTCCGACGAGCAGTTGCAACAGCGGCTCCCCTGGCGTGAGAGATGGAGCTTACGGGATCTCATCATTCATGTCTTGTCGTTTCCCGAATTGGCGTGGCGCAGTCATACGCACGGCAGCATGAGTACCGAGGATATGCGGGCCTCGGACGCACGCCTGCAAGATGTGGTCACAGGCGCGGCCATTATCCGGTACGGTGAGGAAGTATGTGATCGTATCATGGCGTTCCTCAATAGCGATGACACGGCGGCGTTTGATCGTATCGTTCCGGCCCACTACGGTGGCGAGGTCACGGTGCTCGAGCTGCTGAACATTATCCTGAGTCACAGCACCCATCATCTGAAGCAGGCCTATTGGTTTATCGAGAACGAACTCGACATGACGCTGCACGACGCCGCCACGGAAGCGGACCTGGAGGGCATCGTGACCCCGGCCGCGCTGATATAAGCATGAGGCCCGACGGCCCACGATTCCCGCATCAATCCCCCAGCCCCCCTTGACACAAGGGGGCGTTGAGGAAGATGGGTGAAACGCCAGTAGCACCGTTTCGATATAGCTTTCAGCTCTCAGCTTTTTGTCCTCAGTCCTCAGTCCTCACTCCCTGGCAAGCCGCTGGAACTCGGCAAGGACGTCGTCTACATCCATCACATCGCCGTATTTTGAGTCAATATCGAATAGATTGACCAGATGCGACAGCCGCACCCGGTCCGCCACACACTGGCGGGGCACAATGACCCGGAAGCCGGCGGAGACCGCATCGATCACGGTGGCCCGTACACAGCCGCTGGTCGAATTGCCCGTCACCACGACGGTATCGACGCCGCATCGCGTCAGGTACGAATGCAGGTTGGTGCCGTAGAAACCGCTTGGGAAGCGCTTTTCGAGCACGAGCTCCCCCGGTTGCGGCGCCAGTTCTGGCACGATTTGCACCTCCTTTGTGTCCGGCGTCATCGCCGCCAGCGCAGGAACCTTGTGGACAAACCAGCCGCCGTCCCGTAACTGGCCCTCGGTGTACACCACGGTGGTATGTACCACAGGAAAATGGCTGCGACGCGCCAGATCCGGGAGCCGGCGAATCTGGACAATCTCCTCCGGCATGGCAACACCGATGGGCGAGACACTCGGATCGGCACAGCCATGATTACAATCAATAATCAGCAATGCCGGAGCCTGGCCAAACCCAACCCGTGCGGCAAAGCCAATGTTGTCATAGTACTGTTCAGCCTCGGCGAGGTCCATATGCGTGTCCTCCTGTATCAATACACCATGCCCTGTCCGGCGCCCCCGTCGACCGCGATGACTTGCCCGGTAATAGCGCTGGCCTGGTCCGACACCAGGAACAGAATCAGACTGGCGATATCTTCCGGCGCGACCATGCGGCCAATGGGGATATTTTGCACCGCCACGCGTTCGGCTTCCTCGATGCTGGCTCCCATGTCTCGGGCGCGGCGCTCCAAAATTTGCGCCTGACGCGGCGTCCGGGTCGTGCCCGGATGGATACAATTGACCAGAATGTTGTCCGGTGCCACCTGATCAGCGAGATTTTTGGTGATGTTGGCCACCCCGGCATTGGTCACGCCATTGCTATTCGTCAGGTGCCCGACCTGACGCGCCACCATGCCTCCAATGTTCACGATGCGGCCGCCGCCCCGCTGTTGCATGTGCGGAATGGCCTCTCGGGCGCAGCGGACGTAGCCCATAATTTTGACGTTAATATGGTTCATCCACGCCTCATCCGGCAGTTCCAAAAAGGTGCCGGGGACGGAATTCACTGCGTTGTTCACCAGGATATCGAGCCCACCCCGCTCTTTGACGGCCGTCTGCACCAGCCCCTGAATATCGCCCATGTTCGTCATATCGGCGCGCACCGTCAGGACCTCACGACCCGTGGCGGCCTCGATATCATGGGCCGCCTCCTCTAACGCCTCCGGACCCCGGGCGCAGATCGCCACCTGTACGCCTTCCCGGGCCAGCGCCAACGCCGTGGCCCGGCCAATGCCTTGACTCCCGCCCATAACGAGCGCCACTTTTCCCGTGAGGCCCAAGTCCATGCGACGTCCTTTCTGCGTCCGCGCCGATCAGCGGTCCCATGTGTTTCGCTGTTTTGTCCTCGGTTTCCATCATAGCGTTGTTGGCGGTACACTCAAGTCCACAGCGTGCGGTCGCTGAGAAGAGAACGTTAGCCTGCCTTATCTGGTAAACAGGCATTGGGGGAATCAAGCCATATTGTCGTTGTACACGAAGACCGTAAAGCAGTACAATAAAGCCAAAAAGGAGGTCAGGATGGCTTTCACGGTTGAAGATTTTCGGGACCTGGCTCGCATTTTAGAAGAAAGACCGGAGTGGCGAGCGGAGCTCCGTCGCTTGGTGCTCACCGACGAACTCTTGGCCCTGCCGGAGCAGACCGAGCGTCGCTTTCAAGAACTCACCGAGCAGATAGCGACATTAGCCAAGACTCAGGGGCAGTTCGCAGAAGAGCATGCAGCTCTGACCCGCACCGTGCAGACTCTGAGCGATGATCTCGCAGCTCTGACCCGCACCGTGCAGACTCTGAGCGATGATCTCGCAGCCCTGACCCGCACCGTGCAGACCCTGAGCGATGACGTTGGGGAACTGAAGGGGGATAGCCTGGAGCGTCGCTACCGTGAGATGGCCTTTGCGTATTTTGGCCGTTTGATTCGCCGGGCGCATGTCCTGATGGCGGAAGAGCTTTCCGATTTGCTCGAAGAGGCGGTAGGCAGGGGCGTACTTTCGGAAGCCGATTCAGATGAGGTGACCTGGGCTGACCTCATCGTACGGGGAAGGCGTCGCGACGACGGTACGGTGGTCTCCCTAGTCGTGGAAGTCTCGTGGGGAGTAGGCCCTCATGATGTGGAGCGGGCGTCACATAGAGCAGCGCTTTTGGCCAGAATAGCCTCCCCTGTCTTGCCAGTGGTCGCCGGAAAGGCCGTGACAGAAGAAGCCGCCCGTCTGGCCCGGACGCAGGCGGTATGGCAACTGCTCGATGGACAGGTGATCCCGCCTGACGCTACCTCTGTGAACGCGTAACATTCCCGCCACCTAGCATGCACACACAGCCGGCCGCTGCCGGTCGGAACCCGTTTTATATTCTGCAAGGAATGTATACAGCTAGACCTGTAAGCTGGGAGTATTGCTCAGGATCGACGCCACCTCTCGCCAATGCGATCGCGGTTCGCGGGAGATTGGCTCCAGTCTATGAAATAGTGATTTCACACAATCCCCACACAATCCCCACACAATCCCCACGCAATCTATAAGCTTCTAATATTTGGCTATGTTAAGTTATTGAGAATCAACTTGACATTCACAACATAGGTTCATCTCGGTGGTGGGATATTTCTACCACAGGGCGTAAGATAGCGGTATAGCGCAGTCTCCGCCCTGTAGCATGACGGAGTAGCCAGTGCTTCGTCTTGGCAGCTCTATCGATATGGCCGGGGGCCTCTGCTAGTGACGCAACGAAGTTGGCTTATGGTATGGCAAATGTGGGCTGATGCTCGAATCGCAACGTCATGGCTCTGGGAAGCGCCAATGGATGCTGCCCCTAGCTCGAATTTTTTTGGCAAATAACAGGTTCCAATCATGGCGTCGTCTACCATCTCTGGGAATAAACCCAGGGGAAAATACATCTATACCGAAGTTCCTCCCGTGATTCGGCGACAACTTGTTGAAATAAAAACTCAAAAGCCTGAAACGAATTGACCTTTGTT
>CBCXVS010000060.1:0-28586 GCA_965178525.1 uncultured bacterium
CTTTGAGGATGATTCGGTGGGCATCTGGGCTGGGCTAGGGAACCTGATCTTATGCTATTGAGGAACAACTCTATTATCAACTCCATAATATCCCGGTACCTTACGTGAAAGTTAACGGCCCCGTCCTCACGGTGGATACCGATCAGACTGAGAAGGTGACCCTGGCACTCGCCGGCATCCATGTCGTGTGGGCACACGTCGGTCACCCAGGACTAATCTGGGCCACGTTTACACACGAAAATGAATACAGCAACGATTGCGTGCGGGCGAATAGCTCTTGTCGACTCTCGCCCGGGCCGCCGAAGCCCCAGATGCCTCCCCCGCCTCCCCCGACTCCCGTGCCTTGTACGACGAGCCAACAGCCAACTTACACCTTCGTAAAGCCGTCTAAGCTTGACGTCAACGGCAGCACGACCTACAAGCCCTCAGAGCTGCATCAGGCGAACCTGCGGACCACCTCAGTGTGCAGGGCATATTCTCATGGCGGCGCCCCGGCGACGCATAAGAGTAACATTGACGCGTTGAACGCCGTGATGGCACAGTGGTTGCCAGCCCCGTGGAAACACTATAAACTTCGTGGCGCGGTCTGGACCCTTCCTGGGGACGAGACACGCCCTGTAGCGACGGGTGAAGAGCAAGTGACGGTTGATGGGAATATGGTCTCTGTGAGTTATGAGCAGTTCGAAAATCAGACGGAGGTGTGTACCCACCCAGGGGAAGGTCCTTGTAACCCGCCGACATTGACGCCTGATTTCTTCACAGACTCAAGTCAGGTCGCCGGCACGATTTACCGTGGTGGCGTTTTCCTAGCCAACACGACGATGGAGACCTTTCACCAGAACGTCAGTTGTTTTAAGTGTCACACTGTGAATAACGATCCCTCGTCGCCGAAATCGAAATGGCCCATCTACGAAAGCAAAAGGAGTATCGGCCTGAGTCATATGTTTAATAAATATATCCTTTATGGGCGTTGAAAGTCCGATTGACCGTTTTCATGCCACCTCTGGTGGGCGTCACATGGTGATCTTACATGAGGCGCTCTTGGAGCCATCCCCCTCACACTACCCAGAGGTAACGCCATGAAGTGGATCGGCCGCGGCGATGTGACGCCTCCCATCCGTATCCGAATCGTCATGCTGGCTTGGCAAGGCCGAGAACCTGTCTCCGGTCATTGCCATCACGCCGCGTCCAAAACCCCCTCAAGCACAGCTCTTGAGGGGGTAGATCGGATCGGTCCCAGCTTGGCCTCCTGGCAATTGGCATCCCGGTGGCCCTCACCCGCTCGCGTTGCTTTGGCGATTTCCAGACAAGCATCTCCCTGGCTGGTCGTGTTGCCCATTGTCAGCATGGCCTGTCGCGGTCAGGACATCAATTTGCAAAGAAACTTGACACACTTGCAACCCATTGTTTACAATATACTTAGTACTCCAAACAGATCAAAGCACGGCAATGGGAGGCGTCATGCGGCGAGGGATCGTATGTTATGGATCGATTGTATGGCTCCTGGCAGGCAGCGGCGTGGCGCAAGCCGGTATGGCGCTGCAACGGGCCATTGACCTGTTCAGCACAGCGCGCTATACGGAGAGCCAAACCCTGTTGCGACGCCGCGTCACGACGCATCCCGAGGACGCCACCGCGCATTACTACCTCGGGAAAACCTATCTGCAGCTCGGCGACTACAACAACGCCATCCGGCACTGTCAGCGAGCCGTCCGGATTGCAGCGGATCAGGCCCGACATCATTTCTGTTTGGGACACAGTTATGGCGAAAAAGCACGTCGCGCCCCAAAGTGGAAACAGGCTGTGCTGGCGCCTAAAATTCGCCGCGCGCTGGAACGTACCGTGACCCTCGATCCCTCCCATGTCAAAGCTCGCATCGGCCTCACCCATTTCTATCTACGTGCCCCCAGGCTGATGGGCGGCAGCCTGGAAAAGGCCTATGACCAGGCCAAAATGCTCATACAGCCCGATGCGGCCCAGGGCCAAGCCTTGCTCGAAAAAATCGAGGCCCAGCGTGGCGCCGCGTCAGCCGCCCATTAACAGACGTATACCTAAACCTTCGCCGCTTTGATGGAAAACATCAGGGGAATGGCGTCCCCATGCTCCCGCAGACGCCACTCTCGCTGTGCGTTTGCCTGCATCAAAAGCGGCATGATGGCATCGTAGCTATAGGGATATTCGTATAGCGTCTCGATGCGCAATCCTGCGGTGGTCAAGGCGTTGATAACATCGCTCAGGCTGAAGGGCCAGTTGTACTCAACAGACTTCGACACCTGAGCACGGCGGTCGGCATAGGAACCTTTGACAGGAAAAGCTAAGCTAAAGGAGCCGATGGCGCAAAGTAAGGATAACGTACCTGCAACTCCGCCACTTCGTCATCAAAGATATAGGCAAAGAGGTGAAACTCAGCGATGAAAAACGTGCCGCCCGGTTTGAGAAAATGGGCGACGACCTGTCCCCAACGCCGCAAATCCGACAGCCAGGTGAGGACGCCGTAGGAGGTGAAAACAATATCAAATTCACGGTGCAACACATCGGGCAAGGCGGCGATATCGGACAGCACGAATTCGGCCGGAATGCTGAGTTCCCGACTCAGGGATCGCGCTAGGGCAATCGCCTTTTCGGAGAAATCCACCCCCGTGACCTGGGCGCCCCGCCGGGCCCAGTCCAAGGTATTCATGCCAAAGTGACATTGCAAATGCAGCAGGGTTTTGCCCGTCACGTCCCCTAATGCCTCCAACTCGATAGGGCGGAGGCTGCGGCGTCCGGCCTTGAACCCCTCCACATCGTAAAACTCCGATCGTGCATGAATTCCCGTCCACTCATCCCACAGCTCACGATTCGACTGCGTATATTGATCCATACATGCCTTCATCAGCTCTTAGCTTTTAGCTGTCAGCTCTTAGCTTATGGAGAATATCTGTCATATCCCCGCATTCCGCATTCCGCATTCCGCATTCCGCATTCCGCATTCCGCATTCCGCATACAGGGTCAGGTCGTTAGTTTATACATGATTGACTATAAACTAAAGATCTGAACATCCCGCTGGAATTTTCAAGGGAAAAATGACCTAATCGCGAATTTTGTAGTCTCGCTCCTCCTTGAGTAATTTGTAGATCACACGGCACAAGTGACGACCTAAGGCGCGGATCGCCTGATTGTGCGTTTTGCCTTCGGCACGCTTTTTGTCGTCGTACCGCTGGGATTCCGCCACACCTTTGCGATGGCGGTCCACCGCGATCCTCATCGCCGCCTTGGCCCGCGTCTTGACGTGCTTGGGGGCTTGGGAACCTTGGACTTTGCCCGAGCTATTGTCCAGGTTGGACATGCCCACATACAAGCCTAAGCTGGCATCGCTTTGGAAGCGCTCGATGGTGCCGATTTCCCCCGCCAATTCGGCACTGCACACCCGACCAAAGCCCGGGCTCGAGTCCAGGATGCTGGCCACCGACGACTCCTGGGCTACAGCGTCAAGTTTCGCCTCTAACGCCTTGATCTGATCGAGCAACTCCAGAACTCGAGCCGCATCGGCTTGAATCATCTCGCCCACCCAGGCCACCTCGTGGCTGAACACCGCGTGTGTCTGCCAAGCCTGAATCGCGCTGGCATAGGTCGCCCCGACCCCTCGGATGTTGAGTCGGCTCGAGCGCCGGAGACGAGCCAGTTGAGTCAGATCAGGACGACTGGTTAAGAAGCGAAGAAACCAGAGATTGCCCGCATCAGGGGTGATCTCTAGCAACCCCGGACACACCGCTTGCAGGTCGCTCTGGAGGCGGTTGAGCAAACGACCTTTCTCTCGCACCAACTGACGACGGCGGCGAGTCAACCGCTTGAGGATGTCGTTTTCCTCAGGCGTTGCCGCCACTTCCTGGAGCACATCCTTCGCCAAAGGCAGGTGATCGCGAAGCTGAAAGAGTTCGAGACCCTGGCGCGCATCGAGCGCATCGGTCTTGGCGGCTCCAGGAACTATCTCCTTGAACCGGGCCAGTTTCAGGTTATTAATGTTGTAAAGGCGATAGTCACGGGCTCGAATCATCGTATCCAAGGGCCGAGCATCGCCATTGAACCCTTCCATGGCCACCGCCACCGGACACGCATACTGCTGCTGGTAACGGTCAATACGCGAAAAGAAGTGCTCAAAGCCCTCGGCTTGGTGCATGATGTCAAACTCTTCGAGCACCTCATCATGAGACAGGCCAATCGCCACGCGGTGCTGATGACTGCCAATATCGACACTCACACGGACTTCGAGAGGGATCGTCGCTACCATGGGGCTCTCCTTCAGATGACCCAGCCGGAATGCTCATCCTCGGGTCTCGTCTATTTACAGAGCCACCACCTCGACGATGGGCGCCATCCCGATCGACCCCTTGGATGATGCAGGTTAACGGGGGCGGCATTTCAGGTTCGAGTGAACCGGTTGACACAGGCCACTGACCCCACGAGCCACACCCCCGTCTACGACGATGCTACCCTAGAAGAGGGTTGCGCATCACCTACAAATCCAATGATAGACCCCATCATCTCCTAATCGCTTTTCTGCAAGGAAGTTCCTGATGCGAAAACCAACGTTCGTGATACTCACTCTGGCATTGGTGCTCTTTTTCTCTGCTCTTCCTGCCCCTGCGTTCGACACTGGTCTGCACGCGAGTATAACGATCGACTCGTTGTCGTGGGCAGGCTTCAATCGCAACGCTGCCAACGCAGTCCAGGTCTCAAACTGGCTGACCGATTACTACACCAACTCGCCCACGAACAACTGGCTTACATCACTGTCGGGATCAAAGTGCGATCTGGCAAAACTCCATTTCGACAACTTGTTTACGCTGGATGACATCAGGAGGTACTGGGCGACGCTCGGAGCCAACACCAAAGAGGCGGTCCGGCAGGCCGAGAAGAACGATGATGTCGTCGAGTTCTACACCGTGCTCGGAATGTCGCTACACGCTGTGCAGGACTTCTATTCGCACTCGAACTGGGACGAGCTGTTAGGCACAAACAATGACTACAACACGCTCACCTGGTTGCAGGCGAAAAACCCGCCCTCCGAATTGCGCACCGGTTGGTACGACTCGGACTGTCTCGACATTCCGCAGGGCAGCCACAAGCCGCATGGTGGGTACAAATCGGGGCTGAACCACGACTCAGTTGTGCGTCCAAACTATGATCGGGCGTACGTCTACGCCCTCGCCGCATCGTACGAGTGGACGGAAAATGTCCTCTCGTGGATCAGCCCCGGCTTCGCAATCAGGGTAAAGAACTACAATCCTGAGACGTCCGACGCGTGTGCTCTTGCCAAAGATCAGCAGGCATCGATCTACATCTCCGAATGGGTCTCGGAAGGGAAGGTCCCGAACCGGGAGTCGGAGCTCGACGGCCACTGGAACGGGCCCCGCAGTGGCTACTTCCCCGCCTTCGCTGCTTTCTCGTACGAGTGGGCAAAGTCGTCTGACTCGATCTATGTCGAGAGCTTCAAGAACAACAAGATCTACGCCGCGCTCAGTAAGAACCTGTACACGTCCACAAGCGGCCAGAGGCCGCCGTACAAGACGTACCCGACCACTGGCACGGTGTTCGAGATGCGCGCGTTGAGCGTCTACGCGAACGTGGTGAACGTGGTGAATGTACAATCGTACTATGGAACACTAGTCGCTACGAACATCGGTAACAGTAGCTACGAGTACCGCGATGCCTCACAACTCCACCGCCCGCGCACCGAGGTCCCCTGGCGACAACTGATTCTTGTCCCGTCGAGCCAGTCGTCGATCGATTTCATATACACGCTCTGGGACGAGTGGATCACGACGAACAACGATCCAGTACCGATCCAGGACAGCAAGACGACGCTGACGTTCACCTGCAAGGTGGGCAACGCGTCGTGCACCGGAGACATCTCGGGCGGCCCATGGTCCTCATCGAGCCCTTACAAGACGAGGGGAGACGGCTCGTCCGGGGCCGAAGTCGAGTTCTACTTCACGACGACCCCGGCGAAGAATATGAGTTCCCAGGAGCGAACGTCGGTAAATTTACGGTAGTGTCGTGAGCGAACACCTCGGTGGGGCAAAGGGTTAGGTCTTGAGGTGTGCGGGTTCGGATACCAGACGTGCTTGCCGCCATGGCGAATGAGCACGCCACCCACGCTTTGATTTGGCGAATCAGATCGCGCCGCCTCACGGTAGGGTTAACGCACCTACTTTGCGAACGCCGTGGCTATACCCCCGCGTTGATATCGGCGTAGATGTCCACTCCGTTCTCCTGCAAGTCTTCCAGGCTGGCGCCTTATGTCCAGTCATCAGGGTAGTCCTGAAGATGCCAAGCCACATATCGTCTTCTTGCTAATAGATGAACTTGACGTTACCGGGCATATGGCGCTCTTTCCCGCGAGTTTGAGCTGTCTGTATGGTATCACGCCCGCCTCATGCCCGGGGGATGAGCGGCAGCACGATATGCGAGGGATGCCGCGCGTCATGGAAAATGGTTTGCTCCGCCGTCCGCATCTGACTGCTGGTCGCCGGATCCTCGCCCGTATTGAGATTGCGGTCAAAGCGCGGGAAGTTGCTAGAGGAAATCTCCAACCGCAGGCGGTGTCCGGCGAAAAAGACGTGGCTTGTGGCCCAAAGATCAATGCGGAAATGGTACACCTCGCCGGGCGTGAGCAGCGTCGGGCGAGTGCGGGAGGCGCGGTAACGCGCCCGGATGATGCCATCGGCGAGATTCTGGGCGTAGCCATCCGGTCGCACATCGACCAGTTTGGCGGTGAAATCGGTGTCAGGGGCGTTGGTTGCAGCATACAATTCCACGGTGATGGGACCCGTCACTTCTACAGGAGCCGCTAAGGGCTCGGTGCTGTACACCAGGACATCCGCGCGTTGTTCAGCCTGGCGCTGATCTTGCGCCCCCATCGGAATAATGAGCGTATTGCCGCCACACGAGGGCGCCGGATCGTTGGGATCGTACACAAAGCGGTCTGGCGGCTCCTGGCCAGGCGTGACGGGACTCAGGCTGCCATCGCCTCGGAGGCTATTGGCCTGGCCCTGACTGTGCAGGTAGTAGGGCGTATAGCGGGTGCGGGCGAGCGGCCAGTCATCTTCGTCGCGCCAGACGTTTTCCCCCATGACGAACAGCTGGACCGGGGCGTCGTCCACAATACCTGTGTCCATGCCTTTGAGCCAGTAATCGAACCAACGCAACTGGGTCTCGTGCAGCTCGATGCGGGCGTGATCGCCAAAGTCGATATCTCCAGTATCGCCTGAACTCGGGCTGGTATAGGGGAAGCGATGCGCCCAGGGGCCGACAAGGAGTTTTTGCTGCGCCCGTGCTTCTTCGGTCAGAGCATGTTGGCGCAGACCGCAGAAGTTGGCGAGGCCGCCGCGCAGAAAGATGTCGTACCAGGACGTGACGTGATACATCGGAATATTGACGTTGTGCAGCTGCCGTTCCAGGTTAATGGGCCACCAGTAGGGACCGTCGTCAGGATGCCGGAGATAGTCACTCAGATAGCGCGCCACGGGCTGCAGCAGGTCGTCCCAGGCCATGAGCGGGAGCCGGCGATAGGCCGCATCGGTGAGGGGCGGCGCAAACGCAATGTGAGCGGGGGCGAGGTCGCGTTCCAGGGCCGGAAGCAGCGTGTCGGTGAGGCCCTGGCGTTCGAGGGAATCGCGCTCCATCAAAATCGCGTAGGGAATTTGCCAGCCCAGCTCAAAGGCGCCACCGGTGTGATAGACCCAGCACTGGTGAAAATCGGCGGCGGCGGAGACCGGAAAGGCCGTCTTCAGATGTGGCGGGCGCGTGGGCGCCAGGAGGTATTGCGTGGCGCCGAGATACGATTGGCCCATGGTGCCGACCTGGCCATCCGCATAGGGCAGCTTTGCGGCTCATTCCACGGCGTCATAGCCATCTTGGATTTCCCAGACGGGTGGGTAATACTCGTCGCCCTCGGAGGCAAAGCGGCCTCGCGTGTCCTGCATAATCACCACGTAGCCACGTTCGACGAAGTAGTCGATATCGCCAGGGCGTACACGCGAATTTTTATTGTAGGGCAAGCGTGAGAGCAGGACGGGAAAATGCCCCCCGGCATCCGGACGATAAATGTCCGCGTACAGGGTGACGCCATCGCGGGTGCGAGCCGGGACATCTTTCTCGACCACGACGCGATACTGCGGTTGACTCCTTTGGGCCATGGCAAAACCTCCCGAATGCGGAATGCGGAATGCGGAATGCGGAATGCGGGGATGACGTGGCGATGCCTTCACCCCTGACAGCCGGGTTCCGCTGGCACGGTACCGTTCAAGTCTTGGCACATCTTGCGAGCTTGCAGAATCCGCAAGGGCTGCGTATCGCTGTGCCATCTGGCCTGACGCAAATAGGCATCGAGCGAATTAATCGCCTCTTGCCGGCAGTTGAATGGCGCGTCGAAAATTTGGTTGCAGGTCCCATCTAGGGCAAGCGGCGCCAACAACTCAGCCAGGTCAAAATGGGTCACTTGACTGTTGGGGCGAGTTGCAATTCCGCTTTGAATTCTTCCTCGGCCTTGCGCAAGTCCTCGGGATTGTTCGTGATTTCAAATCTATCTTCGTAGGCCTCGCCCAATTTCAAATGGACGCCCTCGTGGAACGGGGCTTCTTCCAAGACAAAGTCCAGGTGCGTAATGGCATCATCGAACCGCCCTTCTAGCAAGGCAATCACGCCCAGCCGAGCCTGCACGATCAGAATGCGGCGGTTCATTGCCTCGGACTGCTCGTAGTCGGCTTTGGCGCCGTCGATGTCCTCCAGGTTGTCCTGCCGATGAATGCCGCGTTGGGCGTACTCCCACGCGGTGCGGGGCTGCTCGATACGCAGCGCTGGCCAATTGACTTTTTCCTCAAAGAAAAAGACCGGATTGGGCATTTGTGGCTCCGGCATGCCGCCCTGGCTGTCGAGCCCGCGATAGAGCGGCGGATACTCCACTTCATATTCAATGGGCAGTTGGGCCGTGACGCTACCGCACCAGCTCAGGAGTACGACCGTCACCATGAACCAAGTTTGCACGACCGTTGTTGTCATCGTTCGTCCTCCCTCTGCGCGATTTTGTCTCGTGCTGGCCGGGTGGCTTGTAGCGAGGCCGGGCACGGGAATTGATTCAGCGGTATGCACCGTTCGGCGGTGGCAATGTTCGGGACATTGCGTAGGAGATCATCAATGCGTTTTTCATCGAACAGACGGAAATCATGGTCCGCCGGCCCCCGTAAGCCCTCCGCATTGCGGTAGCCGTTCACGCGCTCCCCTTCGTCACCTCCGTCAAAGTTGGGGACGCGATTATACGGCGCCGTGGGGTCGTCCGTCTCCGGTGGCACCTGATATTCGACACTGCCGCCCACGCGCGTCAAAAAACGCATAAACAGCGGCGGGAAGTGCAGAAAATGCATGGTGGCCCGCACCCGTATCGGTCCAGCAAGCTCGATACCGAGATCGGCCAACTCGGCTTCGGTCGGCAATGGGAACTCGTAGAGATAGGTTTGCGGATCGAGCGGTGGAATGGCGCGCAATTATCGACTGCGTTGGCGGCGCCGGCGCTAAAGGTCTCTTCTTCGATCACGTGTTGCAGGAGCTCTCCCGTGCGCGGATGGCGCCGGTTGCTTGCCGGCATGCCGGTTGCCGCCATGCCTTCGGGACAACTGCCACGTTGCTCGGGGCGCGCGTTTTCAAGAGCGATACATTCCGGACCGTAGAAGCGGATCAATTCATTGCGAAACAGCACCAGACCTTTCGGTTCGCCGAAAAAGATGCGTTCCAGCGGCCCGGCGTCCGGACCTTCATAGAAAATTTCGTTGTGATGGTTAAACGGGTTCACCACGGCGATGAGGTGGGATGTGTCCTCGTCATCTAGGTTCTCATCGGGCGCCATCTCGCCCGTCTCCGGATGCGGCCGATCGATGCGGTAGCCCGACTGGTAGAGGATAAACTCGCCATTGTCACAAAACTGCGATTGGCCGGCGACCCGGACAAATTGCAAGTCATTGCAGATGCCGGCGCTGCCAGCACTGAGCGGGGCCGTCACTTTGAGTTCGATCCAGGTGGTGCGCTCCTGGGAAAAACCGGCGGGAAAATTATGCCCGGTGAGCGCGATGGCCGTGACCCGGGCGTGGAAGGTCTCGCCCAGGGTGGCGGTGTCGTCGGTCAAGTTCAGGTACAGGCGCGTTGACGCCTGCAGTAAAGCTTCCCGGCGCGTTTGCAGGGACAGCGGGATGCGCACTTCCGTGCCGTCAGCCGTGCGATGCACGTCTTCGCCCGTGGCAAAGGCCGAAACCCGGTCGGCCCCCAGGCGTTCCCGCAGTTCGCCAACGCACGCGTCGGTCCGCTCCTGAGCGGCGGCCTCAGCACAATCGGTGTGCACTAATGGGACATCAATGCCCGTCATATAGTGCGTGACGACCTGGCGGTCCGGGACTTCCACCCCTACACCCGTGACATCGACGGTGGGATCCGCAGACACCGCGGCTTTGTTGACGGCAAAGACGGCGGGGCGCGGGGACGTGACTGGGAAGTCGATGCCACTTTCCGGATCGTTTACCGTGTACGATGCGTTGTCCGCAAACGGATACAAGGACATATGACAGTCCTGACACCGCACCTTTTGGTTAAACGGATTGCGGTTCGGGAACGCATAGGCCTGCGTGGCCCATTCGGTCCCGAGATTTTCCAGACGAAAATAGCTCACCGGATCGCCTTCGGGCACGGCCAGATTGGCCGAGGGTACGCGGACGTCGTGGCATGCAATGCACAACAACGAGCTGCGCATGTAGCGAATGCGCTCGGGGTTGCTCGACGAAGAATGGAAACTTTGCGCACTGTCAGAGCCGTCCGGCAGTGGCCCAACGGGAAAGGCATCGTCGAAGGGGCCGATTTTAATGCGGGTGAACGCTAATTCTTGCGCTGTATTGGCAAAGCCGTCCCCCTGCAGACTGCGCCGAAAGGCTGCGCCCTGGACGTTATGACAGTGGTCGCAGAGCACCCCCTGCGAGCCGAGAGAAGGCCGGGCGACAATCGGCGGCGGTCCACCCGGCACGTCGGAAAACACTTGTTCACCAGCCGCATTGAGAAAGTGGAAGTCCCGTAAGGGCCGCGCGTTTCGGATGACCGGATGTGTATCGGGCGGGTTGTCAGCATCGGGAGGCACAGGGTCGAAAAACGCTTCCCATTCCGGGATTTCACGCCTCGTGCCGTCTTCTCCCAGCAGAATGATGGCGGCGTTGTGACAGCCAATGCAAAACGTCGCCCGGACTTCGTTGGCATTTTCGTATTCCTCAGCACTCACCATGTTGACCCGGCCCTAGTCTTGCCCATACACCGGTCTGAGGTTGTTGCGGATAGCGCCGCTTTCCAGGGCTGTTTGTGCCAAGAAGTTGCCGGCCAGCTCTAACGCATTAAACGCCGGACTAATCGCCCGGTAGCCGGACTTCACACTTTGTATGGTTTCCTGAAACTGGCGCTCATGACACACTTGACAGGTCTGATTCAGTTGCAAGGACTGCACCGCTCCCGTTGGCGCCCGGGTTTCCGGAGGGGAACTGGACCCACTATTGCACCCGGCGACAACCATGCCCAGGATGATGCTCATCAGGGTCCGGAATCCGATCTGCAGGCACACCTGTTGTGTCCGCTGGCTCCGTTTCCTTTTCGTACTTGACTTCCTCTTTATCCGCGCTTCGTTCAAAGGTTGCTGACGTGCCGCTACCGCACAGGTATGGGAATAGGCAACAAGGTGGTGGATGTCGGCTGCGCCAAGCTGGTTCCCAAATCAGCGTGTTGACGATGGCTTGCTGAGAGCATAGGAATTTCAATGATACTTTTCAAGTTCCAAAGGCATCCTCTGCCAGCCCCAAAATAGGAGCCGATGCCACGGTCCATGAGGCGCATCGGGCCAATCGTATTTATAACTGATGACAAGATGAGAAACATGGGGATTGCGTGGGGATTGCGTGGGGATTGCGTGGGGATTGCGTGGGGATTGCGTGGGGATTGACATGGCGTACCGATACGGATGCATAGGGAGGCGTAGAATGGGTCAATTTATTGGATTGTCTCGTCCGGGCTTCTGTGGCATTGTATGCTGAGTGCAGTGAGCTGATCAGCCATAAGCCGGCAAGCGACAACAGAGCCATATATTTCCCACGACATGCGGGGTATGCTATCGTGCCGTCTCTTGCAGCCACACGCCCGCTTCCACCGGTTGTCGTCGGTCTGAATGCCGTCATCGTAGCGGTCACGGCAGAGGTGCCTCGCATTCTGACCGTGAAGCCCACGACCTCCACCTTGGTGGAGCCCGAGGCGTTCGGGGCTATGGAAACCGACGGAGAGTCGCCGGATGCCTTGCCCTTCGGACCTCTGGAGCTGGAGCGCCATCTGACCCTGGAGCGCGGTTTACGCAGTTGGGTCGAGCAGCAGACGGGCCTGCAGTTGGGCTATGTGGAGCAGCTGTATACCTTTGGTGACCGTTTTCGCGCGGCTCGCGAACAAGAAGGCGCGCCGTGGGTCATTTCCGTGGCCTACCTAGCCCTCGTGCGGGAGCAGCAACTCACCGGGGCCAATGCAGCCCGGTGGCGCGATTGGTACGATGCGTTTCCCTGGGAAGACTGGCGGACGGGTCGTCCCACGCTGCTCGAACGCACGATTCAACCGGCGCTGGAAGCCTGGTGTGCCGACGCGCCCGCACACGACATCCGGCATTCCCGGCAAGAGCGTATCGAGATCACCTTCGGCCTGCATGGTTCACCGTGGGATCCGGAGCGCGCTCTGGAGCGCTATGAATTGCTCTACGAGGCTGGCTTGGTGGAGGAACCCTACCGCCGTGCGGCGCCCGGTCAGGTCCGCCCTCGGGAGAGCCGGCTCGGGCGTCCGATGGCGCTGGACCACCGGCGTATCCTGGCGACGGCGCTCGGGCGCGTGCGGGGCAAACTCAAGTATCGGCCCGTGGTGTTCGAGTTGTTGCCGCCGACGTTTACCCTGTGGCAACTGCAGCGCGTCGTCGAGGCCCTCGCCGGCAGCCGCTTGCACAAGCAGAATTTTCGCCGCCTGGTCGAACGCGGGGGGCTGGTAGAAGGCACCGGCCAGTACGATGCCAGTACGGGTGGACGCCCGGCGGAACGGTTTCGCTTTCGCCGCGATGTGTTGCGTGAGCGCGCCGCACCAGGAGTGGGGCTTCCAGGCATGTCGATTGGCACTTGACATTGCCTCGTTGCGGACCTAGTATTTTATTATGCTCAGATGTAGCATAATGATGGCGCCAACAGGGCGGCTGTTTTTTGAACGACTAATATACTCAAGATGAGCATAAGGAGATCTGCTATGCTATCCATGAGCACCCCGACGCGATTGCATACGACGCTTCCCGCGTACACGCCTGAACTTGCCACCACCCTTGCCCCCCTCTACACGCGGGTACAACACGTGATCCCGGAAGTGGAGTGGGCCGTCCATGCCCCGTATATCACGGCCATCCAAGAATTCAAGCAACGGCGCAACGCCGTCATTCTGGCCCACAATTATCAGACCCCCGAAATTTTCCACGGTGTCGCCGACATCACGGGCGATTCTCTCGCCTTGGCCCAGAAGGCGGCGGAAACCGAGGCCGATGTGATCGTGTTGTGCGGGGTCCACTTTATGGCCGAAACCGCCAAACTCCTGAATCCGGAGAAAACGGTTCTGATCCCGGATCTGCAGGCCGGTTGTTCGCTGGCCGCCTCCATCACGGCGGCAGACGTCCGCACTTTGCGGCAGCGCCATCCGGGCGTGCCAGTGGTGACATACGTCAACACCAGTGCTGAAGTGAAAGCGGAGTCGGACCTGTGCTGCACATCGGCGAATGCCGTGGCCGCGGTGGAGTCGTTGGGCGTGGAGCGGGTGATTTTCTTGCCGGATGAATACTTGGCGCACTACGTCGCGGCCCAAACCGACGTGGACATCATCTCGTGGGCCGGCCACTGTGAGGTGCACGAGCGTTTTACGGGCGAGGAACTCCGCATGTACCGCGAGGATAACGAGGAGGTGTACATCCTGGCGCATCCGGAATGCCCGGAGGATGTCTTACAGGAAGCGGATTTCGTCGGCTCAACCTCAGGGATGATCCGCCAAGTGGCAGAGGCGCGTCCGGAGCACGTCGTAATGGTCACCGAGTGCTCCATGAGCGACAACATTGCCGTGGAATTTCCCGAGATTAATTTTGTGCGGCCCTGCAATCTGTGCCCGCATATGAAACGGATCACCCTCGCTAAAATTCTCCAGGCGCTTGATCAGATGCAGTTTGAGGTGAGGGTGGACGAAGAGGTGGCGCAGCGCGCCCGGCAGGCGGTGGAACGCATGTTAGCCATTGGACGGCGCGAGGGCTCCGGAACCTAATCGACCGCCCAATTGGCTCTGTCAATATTCCCAAAAAATGGCTCTTTTCAGGGGCCACCTGCTCTGGTATAATTCTAAAGTAGGGTGCGCCCTTTCCTCGGCGCGCTTTGGAAAGCGAGAGACCTAGAGCACAGACCATAGCGATGTGGGAATGAAGGAGGCAGGGGCATGCCACAGGAAACCCCCTTTACGCTTAAAACCGGGTTGGCGGAGATGTTGAAAGGTGGCGTTATTATGGACGTCACCACGGCTGATCAGGCCAAAATTGCCGAAGAATCCGGCGCCACCGCGGTCATGGCGCTGGAGCGCGTCCCGGCGGATATTCGGGCCCAAGGCGGTATCGCCCGCATGGCCGATCCGACCAAGATCAAAGAAATCATGCAGGCCGTCTCGATCCCGGTGATGGCGAAGGCCCGTATCGGGCATTTCGGCGAGGCGCAGATCCTGCAGGCGCTGGGCGTCGATTACATTGACGAGAGCGAAGTGCTCACCCCGGCCGACGAGGCGCATCACATCGACAAATTTGCCTTTCAAGTGCCGTTTGTCTGTGGCTGCCGCAATCTTGGCGAGGCCTTACGCCGCATTGGTGAAGGCGCCGCCATGATCCGCACCAAAGGCGAAGCGGGCTCCGGTAATGTGGTGGAGGCCGTGCGGCACATGCGGGCCGTGCAGAGTGCCATGAAGCGGCTGACGACGCTCGGTCCCGAGGAATTAATGGCCGAAGCCAAGGAGCTGGGAGCGCCCTACGAATTGGTGAAAATCGTGGCCCGTGATGGCAAGCTGCCGGTGCCGAACTTTGCCGCCGGCGGCATTGCTACCCCGGCGGATGCGTCGTTGATGATGCAACTGGGGGCGGAAGCCGTCTTTGTCGGCTCGGGTATTTTTAAGTCGGGCGATCCGGAGCCGCGGGCTCGGGCGATCGTGCAGGCGGCGACGCATTATATGGATGCCGACCTGCTGGCGCGCGTGTCGGAAAACCTCGGGGAGCCAATGGTCGGGATCGACATCAGCAAGCTGGATGCCGACGAATTGCTGCAGACGCGTGGGTGGTAAGGCCGATGTCGCGTGTGGGTATCCTTGCCTTGCAAGGTGATTATGCCGCCCATAGCAAGGTGTTAGACGAACTCGGTGTCGCCTGGCAGTGGGTCAAAATGCCAGCAGAACTGGACGCCGTGCAGGGGCTCATTATCCCGGGTGGGGAGAGTACCACGCTGCTCAAACTGATGGCGCCGATTGCTATGCGCCCTGCGCTGGAGCAGTTCCATACGCAGGGCCGTCCGATTTTCGGCACCTGCGCCGGACTCATCTTGCTGGCTCAGGAGACGCGGCGCCCGCCGCAGGAGTGTCTGGGGTTTATTGATATTGTGGCGGAGCGCAATGCCTACGGGCGTCAGATCGACAGTTTTATCGGGCCGGGGACGCCGCTGGTATCGGAACTCAAACCTGGCCCCATCGAGATGGTCTTCATTCGCGCCCCCAAAATTGCGCACTGGGGCGCTGCTGTGGCGCCTTTAGCCACCTGCCAAGACGAGGTCGTGTTGGCGCGGCAGCGACACGTGCTCGTCGCCTCTTTCCATCCGGAACTCACCACGGATCATCGGGTGCACCGCTATTTTCTCGATATGATCGCGGCGTCGTAGGCGTCGTCATGTCGCCGTTGGCGATCCCTAGAAATGATGCAAAACGGCTCCGCGAAGGACGCGAAGGAACACGGAGAGAAAAGGTTATGGCTCCTGCGCGTGAACCGGCTCAAGCGCTGGCCGCCGCCAGCGCTTGAGCATCACCGGCACCAGCATTGCGGCCGCCAACAGGCCGAGCGCCATCAATCCTTTCGAAACCAACCCTGACCCGCCAGCCAGCGCCTCGCGGCCAGTATAGCCCAGATAGACATAGGCAACCGTGCCAGGCAGCATGCCAAGAAACGTGGCGATCACATACGTTCGTAGGGAGATCCGGGTTAAGCCCAGGGCGTAGTTGAGGAGATTGAAGGGCAGCAGCGGCACCAGACGGACGAAGGCCACGAAACGCCAGCCGTCGGCTTCGACACCCTGGACGAGACGTCCCAAGCGCCCGGAGGTGCGTTGGACAACCCACTCGCCCGCCAGATGGCGTGCCACGAGAAAGGCCAGAGTCGCGCCAGCGGTCGAACTCACCAGCGTGTACAGGCTCCCCCAAATGGGGCCGAAAAGGGCGCCAGCGGCCAAGCCCAACGGCGCGCCGGGCAGACACAACACGGGCACGACCAGCCACAGGAGTCCATAGAGGACAGGCGCCCACCATCCCAGACGCCCGATGGCATGCTCGATCGCGGCGATGGTGAGCCGGTCCCGCACGAGGAGTACGGCTAGTACGATGCCAACGATGAGCCCGAGTGCGAGCCACACGCGACGATGGTTTCCGCAATTCATGGCCTCACCCCCTGTGGACCGCGTCATACCGCACCGGCTCTTCGTCCACGGCCGTGACGGTCTGTGGCACGCGACGCGGCCCCCAATCGGTCACAAATGGGAGAAGCAAGAGTTTTCCCAAGCGCAGGCCGCGGGGCTCTCGATATTCCGGCAAGCCAAGCGCCATCGTGGTGTGAGGTTGGCCGGGCTGCTCCCGATACGTGCCGCACAGGCGATCCCAGAACGGCACGGAAAAACCGAAATTGGTATGCGTTTCCCCCACGACGACGGAGTGGTGAATACGATGCAGATCAGGGGTGATCAGCACTCGGCGCAGGAGCCGCTCCACGACTGCCGGCAAGCGGACATTGCTGTGGTTGAACAGCGAGGTGGCGTTGAGGATGACTTCAAAGACGAGCACGGCGGCAGGCTGCACGCCCAGGAGGAGGACGAGCGCTGCTTTGTAGAGCATGGACAGCAGAATCTCCACAGGATGAAAGCGCAGGCCGGTCGTGACATCCATGTCCAGGTCGGTATGATGTACCCGATGCAGACGCCAGAACAGGGGCAGGGCGTGAAACAGCGCATGTTGCACGTAGATCGCAAAGTCGAGGAGGAGCAGGCTGAACGCGATATTGCCCCAATAGGGAACGTGTAGTAGGGGCAACAGGCCCCAGCCGCGCTCTTGCGCCAGGAGGGCGGCGCTCACGGCCAACGCCCCCACGGTGACGCGGAGCAGGAAGGTGTTGAGGACGGTCAGCGTGAGGTTGATCCCCCAGCGCCGGGTCTTCACCTGCGAGAGCTGTCGGCGGGGATGCCAGACTTCCCACAGGGCCATGGCGGCAAACACCCCAAGAAACACACCAAAGCGAATGAAAGCTTCCATTCGTCTTCCTCCTCTGCGTGGCCTACCGGCCCGATAGCGGGAGCGGTTAAAGGCAGAACGGGCGAGACATAACGCCCTACCTATCAATATAGGCCGGGTTTGCTATAATGAGAAATAGTAGTTTTTCATATAAATCATAACTTTTTCTTATAGAAAGCACCTCATGTACCCGTACCGTTTGCACGTCTTCCGTACCGTCGCTACCTATGGCAGCTACTCGCGAGCCGCGCAGGACGCGCTCCACATCAGCCAGCCGGCAGTGAGTAAACACGTGCAAGCACTGGAGGAGGAATTGGGCGTCAGGCTGTTACAACGGGTGGGGAAACGCGTCGAATTGACGGAAGCAGGCCATATCGTGCAGCAATATGCCGAGCAAGTGGCGATTTTAGCCGACGAAACCCGACACGCCTTACTCGAGCTGCAAGGCTTGCAGCGTGGCACCCTGCGGTTGGGCGCCAGCAGCACGCCCGGTATCTATCTGTTGCCGCAAGAGCTGGCGGTCTTTACGCAGCGCTATCCCGGGATCACGTTGGAGCTCGAGGTTGCCAATAGTCAACACGTGATTGCCGGCGTCTTAAATCGGCAGTGGGATCTCGGCGTGGTGGGCATCGCGCCGGAGCAGACGCCACTCGAGGTGCAGGCTTACTGTCGCGATACGCTGGTGCTCATCGTGCCGCCGTCTCACCACTTGGCCGCGCAATCCATCGTGACGCTGGCAGATCTCGCAGGCGAGACGTGGATCCTTCGTGAAGCGGGCTCGGCCTCAGGCCAGGTCGTTGAACGGGCGCTGAGAGCCCGTGGCGCCGTGCAGGGCCACACGCTTATCTTACAAGGCAGCGAGGGCGTGAAGCAGGCCGTCATGGCGGGCCTGGGTATTGCGATGATTTCCCGCTTCGCCATCACATTAGAACGCCAGCAAGGTGTTCTACAAGCCCTCGCAGTTTCCGACTTGCAGGTGGAGCGGGACCTCAGCCTCATCTGGCGGCGCGATGTGCGGTTACCCGAAGTCGTGCTAGCCTTTCTGGAGCTTCTCCGTGCACCGCCATCGGCCCCATAAGCGTGGCGTCCGGTCGCAGAGGTTGGGACACCGCTGTGTACCTCCCAAATGCAGTGTGATAGTATGGGTGCTGCGTCGAATCCCCCTGACGTCATTTGTCTTGAGAGCACGGCCATGAAGACCTATTTTCTTACATTCATCCTCTGTCTTTTTGCAACGCTTGCTGTAGCCCGTACGATCGAATTAGTCACCGGAAATGGGTATCAGCCTTTTACGGATGAATCCCTACCCCAAGGGGGTATGATAACAGAGATCGTTGAATTGGCTTTTCAAAACGTCAGATATCGCCCTAGCGTTGTCTTTCGCCCCTGGAAAAGAGGTTATGAAGAGACAAAGCAAGGGATTTTTGCGGGTACGTTTCCGCATATTAAGTCCGAAGAAAGATTGAAAGATTTCTATTTCTCCAATCCAATCGATACGGTATATATCCGTGTCTTTGTCGCCAAAGATTCACCTATTCAGAAAATGGAGGATTTACGAGATAAACGCATATGTATTCCATTGGGTTATGAAGTTTCCAAACGATTGGGCGATACGATTAATTACAATCTCAATCAGCAAGAAGGACGCCCCATTGATTTATCAGGCTGTTTGCACATGATACAATCTGGGAGAAAGGATTTTTTTATTATAAATGAAATGCACGGATGGATGACCATTCAGAAAATATTTCATACCAAGGCCAAGGCGTATTTTCGAACTCTTAAAAGTGAAAAATCTACTGAGAAGGAAACTCACCATTTGATTGTCTCTAAAACACATCCAGATGGAAAAAGAATCATTTCCGACTTTAATAAAGGCTTAAAAAATATAAAAGAAGAAGGCATCTTGGAAAAAATTAGGGTTGTTCCCCAATAGTTAATGAGGTAGGCTATCCTCCCCCAAACGATGGAGGGAGCCCAGCCAGGTCATTGGTTATCCGAGATGATCGGCAGATGAAAGCCTTAACCGGTGTGTCTCAGACGCAATTTGACTTCTTGCTGCCCGCCTTCAGCCACGTCTATCAACAGGCTCAGCAAAAACGCTATGAGGAGGGTGTCCAAGCTGGCAAACGCAGCCGAAAGCCGGGTGCAGGTATCAAAGGCAAATTACCCACTCTGTCAGACAAACTCCTGTTCGTTCTATATTATTACAAGACGTATCCGACGTTTGATGTTCTTGGTGCACAATTTGGTATGGTACGTTCGAAAGCGAATGAAAATCTCCATAAGCTCTCTCCCATCCTGTATGACACGTTAGTGCAGTTAGACCTCATGCCTTATCGAGAGTTGAAGACCCCAGAGTCGTTGAGGGAGGCGTTGTCAGGTGTGGATCAACTGATTATTGATGCGACTGAAAGAAGCTATCGCCGGTCACAAGATGAGACGACCCAACGTGAACACTATAGTGGTAAAAAAAAGCCATACGCTGAAAAATACAGTGATGTCGATGCCGGATAAATGGATCGTCTTTCTGGGCCGTACGTTTAGTGGTCACAACCATGATTACAGCATGTTAAAACAAGAGTTCCCACCGGACTTAGACCGGTTTAGTGACGTAGAAGTTTGGGTGCACCTGGGTTATCAGGGGATTCAGTCGGACTACAAAGGCGAAATGCTTGAGATTCCACACAAGAAACCCCGGAAGAGCAAGACGAATCCGACTCCAGAATTGACGGCGGAGCAGCAGGCGGCGAATTATGCCGTGAGTCAAGTTCGCATCTTGATCGAACATGCCATCGGCGGTATGAAGCGTTTCAACATTTTGGTGCAGCGTTTCCGCAACCGCAAAGATCACTTTGAGGATGATTCGGTGGGCATCTGGGCTGGGCTAGGGAACCTGATCTTATGCTATTGAGGAACAACTCTATTATTCATCGACATACTCGTCATATTGATAACTAACTCTAATCCCAGGATATATTGATATCGTTTTCACAAATAAGTTTACAGGATAGGAGTGTTGTGACCATGAACAATTCCTCCTCACAGCTACCATTCTCAAAAGCCTACAGTATAAGCCGCCGTTTTAGTTATGCTCTTATTGGTGTCGTGACATTAATATTGCTTGTATTTGCCGTTCTAGCTATTTTCGTCCATATCAAAAGAATGAATACGAAGCTCAATCGTCAATTAGAAGACATGCAAAAGCTGTCTGAATCAAGCTTAGAGAAACCACTATGGAATTTTGACTTTACGACGATAGATGGATTTATCGATGCTTTATTCTTGAATAAATCAATTGTATATGTAAGCGTATATGAACACAGCAATATGGTTGCGATTAGATCGCATCCTGAGTTTCGTCATCGAAATTTTTCTTATTTTCAGCAGTCAAATTTATTTATTACAAAAATTTCTGATATTAGATATCAAGATGATAAAATTGGCGCCTTACAAATTGCCATGTCCCGAAGGAGCATACGACAAGAATTAATGATTAACATCCTAAGTATTGTCGCCTTGACCATTCTTATTATCGTAGCCGTATCATTAACCTCGATTGTGATCACTAGACGATATATCTCTCGTCCTTTATTGCAACTACAACAATCTGCGACATTGATCGCCCATGGTGATTTAGATGCCTATATTGATACGAGTAGCCGTGATGAGACCGGCAGACTCGCAAAAGATCTCACCGTCATGCGTGACTCCATCAAGCAATTATTTCGCGCCCTACGCGACAGTAAGGATCAAGTCGAAGAGTATAGCCGCACCCTGGAGCAGAAGGTGGAGGAACGCACGACCGAGCTGGCGCACGCCATGCACGAAGCGCAGCAATCACGAGCCGCAATTTCTCCTCGGCCTCGGTCGATCCGGTGTACTTTCCCCAGCTCGAAGTCATCGGCGATATCGGCAACAGCATCTGGCAATTGCTGCTCCGTGTCGACAAGCAAAAAAGCTGGGATTTCGAGTATTTCATGAAGGTGAAGCAGTGGATCGATGCGACCCGCGATGAAGGCATTGACGATGCGTCTTTCCCGGTGACGCCCCCCCGGCTGGTCGCCGATGTGCGGTGCGCCATGCCGGACGACGGGATGATCTGCCTGGACAATGGCGTGTACAAGCTCTGGTTCGCGCTCAACTACCGGGCGCACGAGCCCAACACGGTGTTGCTTGACAATGCCTTGGCGACCATGGGGGCGGGGTTGCCGTCGGCGATCGCCTCGAAACTCGTTTATCCTGAGCGCCGGGTGATGGCCATCTGCGGCGATGGCGGCTTCATGATGAATTCCCAAGAAATGGAAACGGCCGTGCGCCTGGGGCTGGACCTCATGATTTTGATCCTCAAAGACAACGGCTATGGCATGATCAAGTGGAAACAGGCCGACATGGGGTTCCAGGACTGGGGGCTGGACTTCGGCAATCCCGACTTCGTGACCTATGCCGAGAGTTACGGCGCCTGCGGGCATCGCCTGGAAACGACCGAGGATTTCCTGCCGCTGCTGCAGAAATGCCTGGATAGCACCGGCGTCCATGTGATCGAGGCGCCGGTGGATTATTCGCAGAACCATCAACTGTTGAACCGGGAACTTATCTGTCCGATATGAGCCGATACGCCTTGCATGGGAGCCGGGCTTGGACCTCAGAGGGACTTTTCAGTCGGCCTCTGAGGTCGCGACGGCCGTAGAGACAATGGGTACGGAGACTGAAAAGATCGACCCCACCCCCACTTCGCTTTGAAGGGTGATCGACCCGCCCATCAGGTGCGCGAGCTTTTGGCTGATGCCGAGTCCGAGTCCGGTGCCGGACCTGCGTTGCGTCGTGCTTCCCTCGATTTGCCAAAACTCCTCAAAGATCCGCTTCTGCATGTCCTCAGGTATTCCCGTACCCGTGTCCGCGACTTCGATGACAACCCGATTGCCGTCAGAGTGAGACCGTAGGGCGATCGACCCCTCGTGCGTGAACTTTGCGGCGTTGCCCAACAGGTTAATGACGACTTGACGGAGTTTGTCGGAGTCGTTGGTCACAATTGGCAGATCCGGCGCGGCGCAAACGATCAACTCGACCCGTGCCGTGTTGACAATGGGCTCGAGTGTTTTCATGCATTCATCCAGTAACGGCGGTAGGGCAAACTCATGGAGCCTCAGCTCCATCCGGCCCGCCTCGATTTTGGATAGATCGAGAATGTCATTGATCAAACTCAGCAGGTGCCGCCCGGCATGGCGGATGCGCGCGAGATCGGCAACCAACTGTGCATGGCCGTTGTCCTCGGCTTCATCGAGCAGCATTTCACCATAGCCAATGATCGCATTCAGCGGGGTTCGGAGTTCGTGGCTCATACTGGCGAGGAATTTCGACTTTTCCCGGCTCGCTTGCTCCGCTTGCTCCTTTGCGGCAAGCAGAGCGGCCTCCCTCTGTTTGAGGACGGTGAGGTCAAAGTAGGTCAGTATCCGGCTGCCGTCGGGAAAGGGAATGCATTGCACCTGAAAGATGCGGCCGTCAGCGCGGCGCCATTCATGCCGGGTGAGCGTCGACTGGCCAATCTCGTGCAAATGATGGTCGACAAACCGTTGCCACGCGTCCTCGGCCACGGCATAAAGTCCCGCATGATGGGCAAGATCGAGAATGTCTCGGTACGTCGGCTGGTGTTGCAGAAGGTCTGACGGTACGCCCAACATGTTTTCGTAGGCGCGATTGTGGACACGTACACGCAGATTCGGCTCCAACATGAGGACGCCGTAATCGATGGTGTCCAGCAGGGCATGGAACTCGCGTTGACGCTCTAATTCTCGCTCCGTGCGTTGGCGTTCCTCCAACTCCCGTTCTAATCTGACATTGAGCTCGGACAGACGCGCATTATGATCGTTGAGGGCGGATTCGCGCGCTTCAATTTCTCGCGCCATCGTATTAAAAGAGCTGGCCAGTTGACCAATTTCGTCATCCTGTTGCACGCTCAGCTCGGTGCTCCACAGGCCGGACGCCAGTCGCTTCGTTGCGTCTATGAGGCGCTGTAGAGGCTGAGCGACCTGCTTGCGCAACGCGACATAGAGAATGCCGATTTCTAAAATCAGGCCCAAGACACCCAATAACAGAATCCACCGAGCCGTTCCAACCGCCTCGTAAGCGACGAGCGCCTCTGGAAAGACCGTGACCAAATACCAGTCGGGGCCGTCGAGCTGCGTCACGGCCAAGAATTCGTTGTACGCCTCATTTGGCACCATCACCTAGTGTGGCTCACGGCGACGAGCCAGATCATAGACACGCTGTAAGTGCGCATTGTTGGTTTCCCGCAACGGCAGCGCCCCGCCCTTGGCGAGAATCGCTTCCATAAAGTGCGGATGCGCAATGAGGCGGGCGTCCTAAGATCAGGTTATACGTGCCATCCAGGCCGCTTGTCAACGTGCGCTCAATGAAGTCATTCAGCAGGAGGTCGTGGCCTACCGACATGAACGACTGCCCGTTGCCCTCGATGGTTTTCACCGCGGAGATGAGCCATTGCTGCACGCCATGGTCGAAGTACAGCTCAGACCAGCCTCGGCTCGCTGGCTGACGGTCTGGTGCGACGCCTGTGACCACAACCGGTTGATCGTTGTCGGTCATCAGCTCGATTTTGCCATGTATCTCCCAAGCGCTGGCGTCGAGCGCCCACGGCTCTGAGGGCCAGTACGTGAGAACTGCGGGGTCAGGGGTGATCACATAGAGATTAAGAAATTGCCCGTCCCACGCCGGTCCGAATGCCCGCAACAACTCAAACGCGGCCACCAGGCGCGCTTTTAACGCGTCGTTGAGTTCCGCATACTTCCCAATGATTCCGGTGATGCCGACATCGGAAAACACTTGGCGACGCAGGCGTGTTGTGCCATCCTCACGCACTTCGAAGAGTTCGTCGAAACGGGATCGCGTCCCCACTGCCGGGAATGGGCTGACCTGATGCCGGTAGGCTTTTTCGAAACGGGTCAGATTGGCATACGCCATGGCGAAAACGCTACTTTCGCGCGCTCGGCGTTGCTCGACATAGTGTTCGAGGTGATTGAGAGCTTGCTTCTCAAGGCGAGCCCGGACGTGCCAATAGCTGACGACCGTTGCGGCCGCGACGACCAGGGTAATACGCAGCGCCACCTGCACCAGCGTGCGCTGTGTTAATGAGCTTGAGGAACGCATGATTGTCATCACGCCATACCTTTGCCAGGAGCACCGCTGAAACGACGCCTAATCTTATTGCATACGAGACCTGAAATCATCGAGCTTGCCAAGCAGTGAGTATGTTCTTAGACGTAACGGGTTCATTTAAAATTGACTGCGGTGGTGTCGCGGACTCGATGTCGGGCTCCCTGTCCTCCAACGGTTGAGATGGGCCGTATGGGATGAATGGCCACTTCAAAATAGAGGAGATCGCGCTTTTGGTCAACCGTGGCCCGGCGCGGATCCCGGCTAAGAATACTGGTGGACACGCGGAAAGCGGCGCTTTAAAATGCGCCTCCGTCCCCTTGGAGTTGCGTATTGATGGGGAAGTTGACACATTCCGGGCGCAAAGGTGAATGGATTGGAGAAGGCCGCTATGTGTTATGTATGGCTGAGTATGATCGGGCTCATGCTGTCTGTTTTTGCGGTTTTACCGGCTGGGGCTGGCACGTGCACGGACAGAAGGATCCTCTATATCAATTCCTATCACAAGGGATATCCGGGGAGTGATCCCATCGCGCACGGCGTGCAAAAAGTGCTCGACGAACACGGTGTCCAACATCGCACGATTTACATGGACACCAAACGCCATCCGGATCCCGAATTCGTCAAGGCGGCAGCCTTGAAAGCGAAGTCGGTTATCAACGCGTTCGATCCTTGTGTCGTCATTGCGAGTGACGACAACGCATCGAAATATTTGATCATGCCCTACTACAAGGATGCAGACCTACCGTTCATATTTTGTGGTGTCAATTGGGATGCATCCGTGTATGGATTTCCCTACGAAAATGTCACCGGGATGATCGAAGTGGCTTTGGTGCCGGAAATATTGAAGCATCTCGAGAACTACGCTAAAGGCGAAAACATCGGGTTTATCGGTGGCGATAGATTGTCCGAGCGTAAAAATTTGCATCACTATATCAAGCGGTTCAAGATCGAATTTTCCAAGGCGGTGTTTGCCAAAACCTTCGAGGAGTGGAAGCAGGGATTTAGGGAACTGCAGGACGAGGTTGACATGATCATGATTGTCAGTCATGCGGGCATCACCAATTGGAACGACGAAGAAGCAAAAAAGTTTGTCGAGAGTGTCACGAAGGTACCCGTTGGCACCGAACACGCATGGGAGATGCCACTGGCGTTAGTCGGTGTCACGAAGGACTTCGAGGAGATGGGAATTTGGGCTGCACACGCAGCGTTGAAAGTTCTTGAGGGTACGCCTCCGCGTAGAATTCCGATTACCGCGAACAAGAGAGGGCAGTTGTTATTTAATCCCAGACTGGCATCGAAACTCGGGATAAACGATGCGCCACCTTTAGCGACCTTGACGGATTGAGAAGCTGCCTCCTTCATTCCTCAATGCCATAGCGGTGTATCAGGCGCGTCAGCATACGGGGATGCACACCCAGCAACGCTGCCGCCTGCCCCTTGTGCCCATGGGTCTCTGTCAGCCCACCATCACGAGCCGCTGCATTATCACACCCAGATTGAAGCTCTCCCCGGCCATGCCCCGGCTTGGGGAAGGCCGGGGACTGTCACGGCCTCGGCACCGCGATTGGCGTCTTCCAACCCCAAAGCGTCCGCGTCAATCGACGCATGGTCACACCAAGTCTCGGCGATCTCGATGACGGGGGACAACTCGCAGACATGGCCCGGCCACTCAGACTGCTCCAGCCAGCGATGTATATTGAAAGAATCAATTTTTGCTGCACCCTACCTCATATCAGAGAGATCCTATAACGACACTAACCCATTGAATATACGTGATATTTTCAGGTAACACACCAGGTTGGCCCAATCAATTAAACTTGACTTTATCAATTTATTTGTGTATAAAGAAAATAACTCTAGGGAGCATGCAAGGCTTGCAACGAATTGCGGTGCTGTGATGGCAATACCTTTCCCTACGGCCACGCCATAACGATATGCAAGGGGTGCACTGCCCTCTAGAGGAACATGGTTCCTATCCACTTGTTTGAGTGATCAACGCCATAGGACCGCAAGGGTGAGGGGTAGGAACCGTGTTTACCTGGCTGAAGAGATATAGCGCCCTCCTTTGATAGACTTCTGCCGGCGTGTACTAGCCCCCTCGGTATTTCATTACCCCTGTCGATCGATATTCGCCATGATCATTTTCCGAAAGTGAAAACGCGCCGTGTCGAACCGATGGTCGAAAAAGGCACTGATGACGTTTCCGGCATCGAAAAGCGTTAATTGACCCTCCTTGCTCCATTCGAGGATCACGAGTGTCGAGAGCCGTTCAAAGACCATCCCCTCAAACTCCTCCTCCGTCAGGATGAGGAATACCGGTCCCATGGACGCCACCACAGGGAAATCGGCCGTCTCCGTATGGCCGTCATAAAACGTCGTTGTGAAGGTGAGGCGCGTCTCCTCGATACCCATTATCAAAGAGGTCGCCAGACGGGGCATGCGCTCAAAGACCGTTCGGCTTCCCGACGCATTGATCAAGGTGAAGCGATTGCCCCCGTGGCTCAACGCCGCGCCCAAATCCAGCGCAACCTCGGGTGTTCTGGCAAATCGATGTACCAGTTGAACGCGACTCGCATCGGGCAAGGTTAACACGAAATCGGTCTCGGTCTCTTCAGTGAGAAAGACGGCGGCGAGTTCGACCTCCTCCGATTCGAGCAAGTCCACAATGGCGAGCGTCTCTCCCAAAACGGTTCCTAGGTTCACGGACGTCGACGACTCGGCGTTCAACACATAATGTCCCAGAAGATTCTGTGCCGTGAGGGCGTTGACGTCTCCCAGACTGTCTGTGAATTGATACTTTCCCCGGATGCTTTCCACACGGCTAGTCCCGTGAGGACGCGCCTCCAAGGCGGCGACACGTCTGCGCAAGTCTTGCACTTCTGCGACGAGCGCTTGGAGCTCGGTGGTCTGTAGCCCATGCTCAGGCACGTTTGCCGGCCCCACGGCGAGCGGCGCGGCGCTGTGCACCCGCCCAAGCCACATCAAACTCAATGCCGCACTGACGATTACCATCCAGGCTATCCATGGTCTTTTCATGATATGCCTCCGGCTGATCTGGCCTCGTAACGCCTCAAGGCCAGTAGCGAGTCCGTTCGCCGCTCTTAGCTCCGTCAATACCGAAACAACATGAAATTTATCTCTCTCCTCAAAACAATCTATGCCGGTGCAGCCGGCACCGCTGCCGGCTGCGAACAGGATGAACGGTTGCAAAGGGAACCATGACGCAAAAAGGACGACTGCAACACGGGGCGCCCCTCACGCGATGCCTGGGGACCCTGTCACGCCACCGCGGACAATGGCTCTAAGTACCTGGACAGAATTGCCTTTATACATTTCTCCAGCGGAAACATATAAATTTAATTTTGTTTCGGTACTTAGCCACCCCAAGCATGGTAAGCAACAACCAGGCAGAAGAGGCGGCCATGAGCGATATGGTCCACGCCCCCGACGGGTATAAAACAAGATCGTATAGAAAAGATGGACAAGACTATAGGGAGAAAGAAGGGATGCTGTCAAGCAACCAAACCGTCACCCCCAACGGCATCGCTTCACGGCACGTTCCCTTCACGAGTTATTTCAGCTCCTTAAGGATGTCTGTCGGCTTTTTGACGTCGGGGTAGGCGTGCTCTCCTGACGTGTGACTTATCTCGAACAGTTGCCGTCAAAATATCAGCCGTGGAAACCTCATTTTGCTTCGCATTTCCCTTAGCCCGAAGTTCCCCTGGCAGAATAGGCGGAGGGTTAAGTGGATCAACAGGTTAGCCCAATTCAAAAGTCCATTTACATG
>CBCXVS010000061.1:0-28431 GCA_965178525.1 uncultured bacterium
CCATCGTTTGGGGGAGGATAGCCTACCTCATTAACTATTGGGGAACAACCCTATTACCTCGTAGAGGAAGATCGCGATAACCACGATTACATATATGCTGTGGACGAACTCGTGACACTAGCAGGACGGAAATATCAAACCCACCGCAACTTTATCAACCGCTTTGTTAAATTACATCAATGGGAAACGCGCGTGTTGGATTTGGCTGATGAGGCAGATCGGCAGGCCGTCGTTCAGGTCATGACACTTTGGCAGCACAACAAAACCAAAGAGGGCATGGACGTGGGTGTCGATCTCCACGCCATTGAGCAACTGCGTACTTTGCTGGATCAAGTACCCTTGTTAGCGGTCGGTATCTATGTGAATGACATGCTCTGTGGTTACACCATTTATGCTACTAATCTCTTTGAACACGCCGACACGCATTATACGGGTATCTTTAGAGTACTTAAGCAACAGACTGCTCTGCAACTTCAGCGACAAGGCTATCGATACTGGAATCATCAGCAAGATTCCGGTTTTTTGGGATTGCGCAAATCTAAAGATTCATTTCGCCCGGCTTTTTATTTGAGAAAGATGACGATCCGTATGAAATAAGCCATATCTTAATGACCCGCTTGGCGCAGTAAATCACGGATACGGGATGGCGTAAAGGGTTGATGGGTGGTCTGAATGCCGAAAGGGGAAAGCGCATCCGCGATCGCGTTGACGATAGCGGGTGCGGCTCCTATAGCCCCGCCCTCTCCCACCGGCTTGGCGCCATAAGGCAAAGTGGGCGCGGGGATTTCCAAGTGCTCAATCTCAATCTGGGGGATATCGACCGCCATGGGAACCATGTAATCCTGAAGGGTATGCGTTACAAAACGCCCGTCGGCCGCATAAGCGGCATGTTCATACAGCACGCCTCCCACCCCCTGCGCGACACCACCTGAGATTTGTCCCTCCACGATCATCGGATTAATCACCGTACCACAATCCGATACCGCCACATATCGCTCAATCGTCACGTGACCCGTCTCCATATCCACCTCGACAATACAAGCGTGAGTGCCACTGTAATAACTGGCGTGGGGAGCGTCATAACTACTGGTGGCCTCCAAGCCCGGCGTCTCCCCACCAGGCAATTTGGCCGGATCAAAATAGGCCACACGCGCCACTTCCGCCAACGTTGTCTCTGCGTCCGGCACGCCTTTGACGCGGATACGTCCGTCACCGCGCAACTCCAAATCCTCCGGTGCGGCCTCAAAAAGATGTCCCGCAATCCGAAACATTTTATCTCTCACCTGTTGTGACGCACGTTGGGTTGCCCCACCCCCAATCACCATGCTCTGACTCGCGATCGTGCCCGCCCCATATGGGTCACGCGCAGTATCCCCATGTTTGACCACCACATCGGTCAGCCGCACACCTAATTCATCCGCTACCAACTGCGCCATCGTCGTCTCATGCCCTTGCCCGTGTGATGAAATGCCGACCATCACCGTGACTTCCCCGGTGGCCTCGACCCTAACGGTGGTGCTAGTCCACGCCACGTCATTCACGCCCCACTCTTGATACGCCGATGTTGGCACCGCACCGACCTCAATGAAAGTGCTCAAGCCCAATCCCAAGTAACACCCTTGAGCGCGGCGTTGGCGTTGGCGTTCCCGAAAGTTGCTATACCCGATCTGTTCCAATGCCTTTTCGAGCGTCTCATCTATCGTCACATCCGTAACCATCGCACCATTGGGTGAGCGGTAGGGTTGGTCGGCCTGCCGAATGATATGTTTGCGACGCAGTTCTACGGGGTCTAACCCCAATTCTTGGGCAATGATTTCCATGATATTTTCATTGATCACATTGCATGCGATCATGGGGGCACGATACGCGGACAGGGGGCACTTATTGGTCAAGACGCTGAAGGCGTCGTAGGCAAAGCAGGGGAACTTCCAAGGGCCAGCAATACCACTTGCGGTCAACAGGGCAAACACATGGGTTGGGAAAATCATGCTGGGATAGGCGCCCATGTTGGTGAAGAGTTTGGGCTTCATGGCCAGGATGGTCCCATCCTGCTGCACCGCGACATCCAGATAACAGATCTCGTCACGCGCGTGAGCAGAAGCCATTAAATTCTCACGCCGATCTTCAATCCACTTGACCGGCCGCCGCAGCATGCGGGCCAGGAGGCTGACAACCACTTCTTCACGATGCAAGATGCCCTTTTGTCCAAAGCCGCCGCCGACATCGGGGGCAATCACGCGGACTTCATGCCGTCTCAAACCCAGTAAGGGGGCGAGGACATCGCGGACGACGTGGGGACGTTGGGTTGCGGTGTACAAGTCAAGCACGTGATGCCCCATATCCCAATGACCGATGCAACCTCGTGTTTCCATAGGGACATGGGTCTGGCGGTGCTGATGATAGACCACGCGAATCACGTTATCAGCCGAGGCGAACGCCCCTTGCACATCGCCAAAGCTGTATGAATAGTGAGCCACGACGTTGCTATTGAGTTCCTCGTCTAGGACCGGTGCGCCTGGCTGGGCGGCTTCTTCGGCATCCATCACGGGGGGTAAGGGTTCATACACGATCTCGATCAACTCCAGCGCATCCTCCGCCACATAGCGATCTATCGCCACCACCACAGCCACAATATCCCCCATAAAGCGCACCTTGCCCACAGCTAAAGGAGGCACGTGCAGGGTCTCGGTGATGGGGGGTGGCCCAGGGACGCTCATGGGTTCGGCGAGTTGCGCTTGCAATGCCTCACCCGTATACACGCCCAAAACCCCCGGCAAGGCTTTGGCTGGCGTGGTGTCAATGTATTTGATGGCCGCGTGCGCATGTGGGCTACGCAAAAAAGCGGCATGTACCAGGCCTGAGAGCTTGATGTCTGCCACGTAACGGCCATTTCCGGTCAAAAAGCGTGCATCTTCCGTGCAATGTACACGCCGGCCGACATACCTCGATGTCAAGGCATCGTCCCCATTCATCATGAAAGACGCCCTCCCAAAGCACGTCCTGCTGCTTCCGCTAAGGCGCGCCGCGTCAGGACCCCTGCCACTTCCCGGCGATAGGTTGCCGACGCATGGGTGTCTGTAAACGAGTCCAAATGAGCAGAGACCTCAACCGCCGCAGCGGCAATCGCCGCCCCATCGAGTACCTGTCCGTGTAGCAATGCTTCCACGTGGAGAACGCGTATCGGCACGTCTTGCACGCCAAACAAAACCAGCCGGGTTTTGGCACAATGTCCGGCTTCATCTAAAGTAACCAGTGCCACCACCCCAACCAGTGCGGGTCCACGATGCCGCTGGGCGACTTCTTTAATGGCCCCGCCTGTGCCCAGGGACGATGTGGGAAAGCGCGTTTCGATCAAGATTTCATCAGGATTCATGGCCGTTTCCATCCGACCTCTATAAAATATCTCAGGCCGCACCGTGCGCCTTCGGTCGTTAGGACCGGCCAAAAGCAACTCCGCCTCTAGCGCTAAAGCCAAAGCCGGCAATTCCGCCGCGGGGTCCCCATAAGCCAAACTCCCCCCAACCGTTCCTCGATTGCGAATCGGAAACGTCCCAATCCACTGCGCAGCTTCGTTTAACAGCGGTTGTCGTTTGGCCACCTCCGCTCCCTCTAAGGCCCGCTGACGTGTCATTGCGCCAATCACCAGGGTTTCCTTGTCGTGGTGGATATAAGCTAATGCTTGAATCCGATTCAGGTCTACCAAAATGGCCGGCCTCACGAGCCGTAAGTTGAGTAACGGCATCAGGCTCTGTCCACCCGCTAGCAGTTTGGCTTCCGTACCATACTGTCCCAATAGAGTCAGCGCTTCATCTAAACTCCGGGGTGCATCGTATTTGAAGGGGGCGGGCTTCATGGGTGCAAATGTTCCTTATCATGTGGGGCATTTACAAGCCCATCGACTGCCGAATTTGCTCAATGGCATCATGCCGCATGAACTGCTTTCATCTTGGCATAATTGGCCTGGGGGAGTTCCGCGAGGTTGGCCCTTGCCAACGCCGTATCCAACAGTGCATCCGCCTCACAAACCTCATCCAAATAGCCGGCCTCCACCGCGCCTTCGGGATCGTAAATCCGCGCCTGATCGGTACACATTCCCGTATCCTTTTAGCCGTGCCCAATGTTAGGATGTGGCCCTGCAGCCCCGGCTAATCTTCTACAACATCGATACTCTGGCTGCCATTATACAGCATGTATCTCCATACTTCAGCAAAAGGCAGACATGTTGAAGTTGGAGGATTACAAGGGCCATCGAGCAGGGAGATCCCCGCTTCTCCGTTGTCTCACAAGGGAAAATAGATGGGGCTTGACCTCGTGCAGAACTTCTCGTAGAGTCGTGTGCCGGAACAGTCGCAGCAAGGAGGAACAGAGCCATGCCAGAGCCATTGCGCGTGGTGCACTATGTCAACCAGTTCTTCGGTGGTATCGGCGGTGAAGAAGCCGCCAATGTAGACGCGTCGGTAGCGGACGGCACCGTGGGATCCGGCCGGGCCTTACAGCAGGCGTTGGGGCCGCAAGGGACCGTGGTCCACACCCTCATATGCGGGGACAACTACGCCAACGATCGGCGTGACGAGGCCATGACGGCGCTTGAAACGCATCTGCGCGCGTTGCAACCGGATGTGCTCATGGCCGGTCCGGCGTTTGGCTCGGGCCGTTATGGGCTTGCCTGCGCCCAGGTGTGTCAACTCGCCCAGGAAATCGGCATCCCGGCGCTGACCGGTATGCATCCCGACAATCCGGGCGTGGCCAGTTCATGGCCGAATGTGCTCATGGCGCCAACGGGCGAGACCTCGGCGGATATGCAAACGGCGCTGGCGGCCATGACCCGCCTGGCGGTGAAATTGGGCCGCGGTGAGGTCTTAGGAGCAGCGGAACACGAGGGGTATCTGCCACGCGGTATCCGGCGCATGATCGGCAGCGTCCCGGGTATGAGCGGGCGCTCGATATGCTGTTGCAGAAGTTGCGGGGCGACGCGTTCGTCACCGAGGTGCCGATCCACGCGCCCGAACGCGTGGCGCCAGCGCTGCCGCTTGCCGACCTCTCCGGCGCCACCATTGCCATGGTGACCACCGGGGGCCTCGTGCGCAAGGGCAACCCGGATAAGCAGGTCTCGGCCAATGCATCCCGTTATTATCGCCATTCCGTGGCCGAATTGCGCAGCCTGTCCGGCCAGGATTAGGAAGCCTACCACGCCGGGTATTTCAATCACATTGTCAATGCGAATCCGAATTACATTTTGCCCCTCAATTTCTTACGGGATTTGTAAGAGGCTGGCACGATTGCTGGCATGTTCGAGTCGATTTATGCGTTGCCGGGCGTGAGCACGCCCGTAGCCATGTCACAGAGTCTGGGCCGGAGCATCGCCCAGGATCTCCAGGATGCACACGTGCATGGCTGCTTATTGGTGGCGACGTGAGGCACGTGCAATCGTTGCGGGGCAACGATCGCCAAGGAAATCGAGCGGGCCGGCATTCCGGTGGGGATGATCTCGGCCATCTATGACCTGGCGCTCACGACCGGCGCCAACCGCGTCATCCGTGGCGCCCGCATCGAGCATGTCTGCGGCGATCCCAATCTTGGGGAAGAAAAGGATTATGCCTATGGCATGCGCATTGTACAGACGGCTCTCGAGGCCATCTGCACGCCCGTGAGCGGCCCCACGCTGTTCGATCCGATGGAGCGTGCGGTGGCGCTGGAGGTGAGTCATGCAACTTGAGATCGGCTCATTCCCGGTCCGCCATGTCAGCTTTGGGGCGCAGACGCGCTACGTGGATGGACATCTCGAAGTCGACAAGGCCGCCGTCTTGAAAGCCGTCATGCAGGACCCGCGTATCGCAAGTGCGGATCTGGAATTGGCCTTTCCGGGCGAATCGGTGCGGATCTGGCCGGTGCGGGATGTCATCGAGCCCCGCATCAAAGTGGAGGGGCCGGGCGTCGCCTACCCTGGCGCCTGCGGCCGCGCCATCACCACCGTGGGCGAAGGGCGGACGTATCGTCTGGCGGGCATGGGCATCGCGGAGGTATCACGTGTCAACTGGCATGACGCGGGCGGGGATTTTGTTGAAATCTGTCTGGATATGTCCGGACACTGGGCCGACGTCATTCCGCAAAGCCAATTGATCAATCTCTGCCTGGTGGTCGAACCGGATCCGGGGCTGGGCAACGAGGCGCAAAACGAGGCGGTGCACAAAGCGGCCTTGGTGGTGAATGATCAGGTGGCGGCCGCGACGCGGGACCTGACAGCACCGCAGCGCGAGGTGTTTAGCCTGCGCCAAGTTGACCCCGCTCTGCCCAAGGTGATCTACATCTGGTGCGTCCATTCGCCGCAGGCCATGTCCGGGTCGCCCACGGCGTTTTGTACCATGACCTATGGCTTGACACAGTTGACCCCGCCCTGGTTCTTGCATCCGAATGAAATCCTCGATGGCGCGCTGAGCGGCCCGTACCGCACGGCGTTTGCCATGTCCTGGACGATGGTCAACAACCCGCTCCTGCTCGATTTGTATCGCCGGCATGGGGTGGATTGGAATTTCCTCGGGGTCATTTCGTTGCGCACGGAATGGACGACGCAGCATGAAAAGCAACTGATGGCCAATCAGACGGCGAAGCTGGCCCGGCAGCTTGGCGCCGCCGGCGCGCTGGTCACCTGGGACACGGGCGGCAATGAGTTCATCGAGGTGGTTCGGACCATTCAGGCGTGCGAACAACTCGGCATCAAAACCGTGTTCCTGACGAGTGAGGATGATGCCACGGAAGCGGCGCCGACGATGCTGGAACCGCTGCCGGAAGCGGATGCGATCGTGAGTACGAGTTTTTTCAAGACCCGGACCCTGGAAACGCCCGACTTGCCGCCGGTAGAGCGCGTCATTGGCGCGCCCCAAAAGGCCATCGGACCGTTGCGCGACCAGTTGGTCCCGACGGCTGGCCCGTTGCCGCCGCCGCCACGTTTCGATGATCACTATGGGTTTGGGAATTTGAGTTGTATCGAGTATTAGCTGTCAGCTGTCGGCTCTCAGCTCTCAGCTCGGGAAAAAAGGGCAGGGTGCCTGGCATGCACCCGATACGTTGGTCATAGGGCGGCAACGCCGCCCTATAAAAGCTGACAGCTGAGAGCTGAGAGCCGACAGCTTAAAGATGCTAGAGCAGCCGGTTATTCGAGGTGTGCGGTTTTTTCTCGCCCATACACCGGGGCTAGTGCGGTACGGGTCGAAGCCGAGCCGGGATAGCGCTCGGGATGCGAGCGTGGTCGACACGATCAAGGCGCATCTTCGGAGCTATGACGCTGCCGTAGCATATCCGCCCAACCGGGCATTTTTGGGACATGTGCATCCCGATGCGCTGGCGTCGCTGCCGAAGCCTTGGTTTGAGAGTGCCGCAGAGGTGGAACGCTGGGGACCGCACGGCGAAATGATGCCGGAGGAGGAATTCTACGGGCTGCTGAAAATTTGCGACGTCTTTAACCTCGTGCAGCTCGACGCCGGTTTTGTGCAGGAGATTCGGCCGGCCTTGCAGGCGCACCCGCTGTTGCGCGAGCCCGATCTCGAGCGCGTCGGTGCAGGCGTGCCGGAAGCAGACCTGGTGTCGCAGTTGCAGCATGCTCCGCAAGCGTTGCCGCTGTATCGGCGCAATGGGCGCCGCATTGGGATCATTCATGCCGCCCATGAGGAGGATACGTCACTAGCCGCCGATGTGTTGTTGGAAAATCTCACGTGTAAAGCGACAGCGGTCATGGCCATGCGGACACTGTTAGCGCATGAGCAGCTCGATGCGGAGGCGATTCCGTATATGCTCAACAGCGGCGAAGAGGCAATTGGCGACCGCTATCAACGCGGCGGCGGCAATTTGGCCAAGGCGGTGGCGGAGATGAGCTCGTGTCAGCGTGCGACCGGCGTGGACATCAAGGGGTTTTGTTGCGGACCAGTGCACGCTCTTGCCCTGGCCGGGAGTTTGGTGAGTTCCTGTGTGTTCAATCAGGTCGCCGTGGTCGGGGGCTGTTCGTTGGCCAAATTAGGGATGAAATACCGTGGCCATGTGCAGCATGATCAGCCGATTTTGGAAGATGTGTTGGCCGGCGTGGCGATTCTGGTCCGTGGCGACGATGGGCAGTCGCCCGTGCTCCGTCTCGATACTCTGGGACGCCATACGGTCGCCGCGGGGTCGTCGCAGAAAGCGATTTTTGAACATCTGGTCAGCCATCCCTTGGAGCAGATGGGCTGGCGCTACGCTGATATCGACAAATACGCGACGGAGCTGCATAATCCGGAAGTCACGGAACCGGCGGGCAGCGGCAACGTGCCGCAATTAAACTACCGGGTCATCGCCGGGCTGGCCGCGATGCAAAAGGAAATCACCCCGGCAGAGGTGCCGGACTTTGTCGCCACGCACGGCATGCCGGGCTATTCGCCGACGCAGGGACATATTGCCTCGGCCATTCCGTTTTTGGCGCATGCGGTGGACGGCCTCCGAAACGGCTCGCTGCAGCGCGCCATGTTTCTGGCTAAGGTCAGCCTTTTTCTCGGCCGTATGACGCAGATGGCCGATGGCATGTCGTTCATCTTGGAACGCAATCCGTCATGGCATCGTTGAATGCGATGTTCTTGTCTCTCAGGATCACGGGCAACCTGATGTTTTCGGAAAGGATTTGATCTATGGGACTGAAGCTGCAAGGGAAAAAAGTGCTGGCTTTGGGCGAACGCGACGGCGTGCAAGGCGCTGCCATCGCAGCGTGCGTCAGGCGTGCCGGGGCGGACGTAGTGCTGGAGGCCACCCATTGTTTCGTCTGAACCGCCGCTGGCGCCCTTGACCTGGAAGGTCAGGACGAGATCAAACGCGTGACCGAGCAACATCATATGGACGATCTCATCGTGATTTTGGGCACACCCAATGCCGAAAGCACCCGTCTCTACGCCCTCACGGTGACGGAAGGCGATCCGTCCTGGGCTGGTGCCCTTGCCGGCATTGCATTGGCGCTCCCGGTCTACCACGTGACGGAAACGGATGTGAAGCAACACATTCCGACGGACGTTTATGATGAGCACGTCGCCCTGATGGAAATGGTGCTCGAAGTGGACGAGATTGCACAAGCGGTGCAGGACGTCCGGAGCACGACAGGGCAACAGGCCTAATCATGCGGACAGCAAGTAGGATGCAGCGATGGCACGTGAACGGCGCTATTGGTTGATGAAATCCGAACCCGGAACCTATTCGATCGCGGATTTGAAACGAGACGGAAAAACTTCTTGGGAGGGTGTGCGCAACTATCAGGCCCGCAATCTCATGCGGGATGAGATCAAGATTGGGGACGGCGTCTTGTTTTATCACAGCCGGGTGAAGCCCATGGGTATCTACGGCCTGGCCGAGGTGGTGACCGAGGCCTATCCCGACCATACGGCCTTCAATCCGGCGGAACATTATTACGATCCGAAAAGCGACCCAGCCAATCCAACTTGGCTGATGGTGGATATTGCCTACGTCGCCATTCTCGATCCCCCGGTCACGCTCGATAGGTTAAAGCAAACGCCGGGATTGGAAAACATGATGGTTATTCAGCGTGGCAGCCGGTTATCCGTGCAGCCGGTGACGCGCGCGGAATGGGACATCGTGCGAGGTCTCAGCACCCAGGCGTCATAGCGCATGCGCCCTCTTCGCCATCCGGGAGAGGGCGGCCTGTCCTCCCTACGACTCTTGCGTCGAGGGAAAAATCGGGTCTCGTTTTTCCTTCAGCGCTTGCAGTCCCTCATCCACATCCACGCCGAAAAAGCCAAGCATCTCAAGGGCCAGCGAATTGTCGAAAATCGGCCCGGCTTGCCGAATCCAATTATTGAGCGACCGCTTGGTCCAGCGCACCGCCAACTGCGGTCCGGTGGCGAGCTTCGTTGCGACCTCCATGGCTTTGGGAACCACCTCATCTGGCGGCACGCACAGGCTCACCAAGCCGATGCGCTCGGCTTCTTTTCCGTCGATGAAATCAGCCGTCAGCAGATAATATTTCGCCTTGGCCATGCCGCACAAGAGGGGCCAGATGATGGCGGCGTGGTCCCCGGCCCCGACGCCCAGGCGCACATGGCCATCGGTGATGCGGGCGGTTTCGGAAATGATGCTGATATCGGTCAAGGCCACGGCTAACCCAGCTCCCACCGCCACCCCATTGATCGCCGAAACCACGGGCTTGTCCAAATTGGTGATGTTATAGACAATATCGCCCGCCTCTTTCAGCACCGATTGGATAACGCCGAGATCATGGTTATACGACTCGATCAAGTCGAGATCCCCTCCGGCGGAAAAGGCCCGCCCCGCGCCGGTGATGACTACCACACGCGTCTCGGGGTCGTCTCCGATATCGAGCCAGACCCGGGACAGTTCCCAGTGCAGCCGCGCATTGGTGGCATTCAGCACCTCGGGGCGGTTAATCGTGATGACGAGAATGCCATGCGCTTGGCGCTCGAACAGGAGGTATTGGTATTGGCTGTAGTCGGTCATGCTCTGCTCCTCAGGCTGATCCTCTCATGGGCGATACATACCGCTGCATACCGCTTGCTAGCCCGGCAGCGCGCCGCGCGTCTTCGTTTGCAGCCGGTAGACGCTGGTGCGCGCAGTGAAAAAGAGCACGCTGCCATCCTCGCCCCAGGCCAGGTTCGCCGGCAACTCCGGCAGGATAATGCGCCCCAGCAGTTCCCCATTCGGACGGCACACCCACACGCCGCTTGGCCCGGTACAGAACACATGGCCTTGTCGACCTACCTTGAGGCCGTCGGGCACACCAAGCTCATCCGAGGCCATGTCCAACACCATACGGCTGTTGCTCAGCCTGCCATCCGGCTGCACGTCGAACGCCCGGATATGCTTGTGGGCCGAATCGTCGATGTACAAAACCGACTCATCGGGGGAAAAGGCCAGGCCATTTGGCAGCGCAAAGTCATCCACCAGGAGGGAGAGCCCGCCGTCGGGCGTCAGGCGGTAGACGCCATTGCAGGGCTGCTCTTTGCCCGGTATGGGCCGGGTCCACCAGCCCTCGGGCCGCGGCATGCCGGGCGTACTGGGTTGGATGGCGTAGGGCGGGTCCGTGAAGTAGATGACGCCATCGGATTTGACCACAATGTCGTTGGGACTGTTGAGCCGCTTGTCTTGGAACTGTTCCGCCAAGGCGGTGCAGGCGCCATCTTCCGCCACGCAGACGACTCGGCGGCCGTCGTGCTCCGCCGCCAGCACCCGGCCTTGGCGGTCCAGGGTCAGGCCATTGGACATGCCCGTGGCGTAGGTGGTCAGCTCCGGGCCTTCGGGCAGGCGGCGCCAGCGCACGATACGCTTGTTTGGAATGTCGCTAAAGAGCAGGTGTGAGTCGCGCCACACTGGCCCTTCCGTGAACCCTAGTCCGCCTGCGATGCGCGCAATGGGGGCGTCGGGGGCGATGAGATCGTGAAGTCCGGGGTTTCGAACATCCAGAGTCGACATAAGCACTCCTCAATCCGTGGGATATCTTTCAGCCATGCTCTGTGGTAAGGTTGGCCCGATTATCATACGCGACTCTGACGGCCAGGTACACCAAGACCTGAACGGGGCGCCCGTTTTTGACTCGGTGTTTGCGGCCACCGAGGAGGCTTGCGAGCAGTTCTGGAACGGTGTCGCAGCACTGCCTCAGGCGATGGTGAAGAAGCCGTTCTTCGGAGAGCTGCCGGCGCCGGAAGAGATGGCGCTTTATGGAAGCTTCTGGTCGGGCTTGCATATCTAGGAGGCTGTCCGAGAAAGGCAAAAATCGGCATTTTAGAGGGTGCCAAAACCCCTCGGAGGACGCCCATCGTCGACTCTCGGGCATGCTGAGAGGTCAATTTTTGGCAGACCGTCATTCTCGGACAACCTCCTATTAAACGTTGAGAGAGAGCGCCGGAGTTCGCGTATGCTGTTGGTGGACGCTTGCATAACGGTCGGGATTTTGACGGGGATGAAAGCCTGTGCCAAGCCCCGAAAAAAAAGGAACGCATCTTGGCTTTCTCACGTCACAAGCCTGGAAGAGAGCCAGGCCGTGGCGCGCTCGTCTTTATGGCAAGCCATGGTACAGAAATTCACGACACAGCCAATCCTACTGCCTTTGACAGATCGACGCCGCCAACAGCTTCGCGAGGTTGCCGCGGCCGAGCCTGAGCCCGCCATCAGTGAAGCCGAGCACCGCACCCAGCACTATCTGATCATGTCATTGACGACGATGGACCTGTCGATGGCGGGAGCGTTGGTGTATGCCCCATTGAGCTTCGCTGGCGTGGCCGGGCTCATTTACGTCAGTCTCCCTTTTTACCAACAGGCCTACCGCTCACTCGTCCACGAACGCCGAGTGGACGCGTCCGTCATCGATGCTATCATTGCAACCGTTAGTATCGCCACGGGCAATTACGTGGCCTGGGCGTGGGTGTGCTCGTTTCTTTATTTCGCTCAGATCGTTTTGAGACAAACCGAGGACCATTCCCGCAACCGTTTGATCAATGTGTCCAGACTGCAATCCCGTTCCGTATGGGTATTGGTTGACGGAATGGAAGTTGAGACACCACGAGAGACGTTGCGGATTGGCGACATTGTCGTCGTCAATGCCGGAGAAACGATCCCGATAGACGGCACCATTACCGAGGGCATCGCAAGTGTTGACCAGCACATGTTGACCGGTGAATCCAAACCGGCGGAGAAGGTCGTTGGCGACATCGTCTTCGCCTCCACCGTCGTCCTGATGGGCCGGCTTTGCATTGAAGTTGAAAAAGCGCAAGCGGAGACCACGATTGCCAAGCTTGAGAACACGTTGAACCGCACCGCCGGCTTCGAACTCTCCATTCAGTCACGGGGAGAAGCCATCGCCGATAGTACCGCTCTGCCTGTGTTGATGCTAGGTGGCATTACTCTTTTCGCCCTCGGACCCGCAGCCACGCTGGCGGTTTTGAATGCCGATTTTGCCTACTATATGCGTGTATTAGCCCCTATTGGGATGCTGAATTTTTTGAATGTGACGTCTCACCATGGCATTCTCATCAAAGACGGCCGTGTGCTCGATTTGTTGGCGAAAGTTGACACGGTTGTCTTTGATAAAACGGGTACGCTGACGCATGAACAACCCCGTATCCGGCACATCTACACCTGTGACAGCTATGATGAAAACGAGGTGCTCACCTACGCCGCGGCGGCGGAACACAGGCAGACGCACCCGATTGCTTTAGCCATCCGGCATGAGTCTCAGACGCGGCATCTGCACGTGCCGGACATTGAGTCGGCGGCTTATATCGTTGGATATGGACTGACGGTGAAGCTCGACAATCGGCACGTTCACGTGGGTAGTACCCGCTTCATGGAGATGGAAAAGTTCTCGATACCGCCCACCCTGAGGGAGGTCCAAGAAGATTGCCGTATCCAAGGGCATTCGCTCGTGTTGGTCGCCATCGACCGGCAGGTTGTCGGCGCCATCGAACTCGATCCCGCCATCCGCCCGGAAGCTCAAGCGGTCGTCCGGGGGTTGCGCCAGCGGAACATCACCGCCATGTACATCATCTCCGGAGATCATGAACGCCCCACGAAAAAGCTGGCGGAGACCTTGGGAATCGACCATTATTTTGCCGAAATTGCTCCGGAACAAAAGGCCGCTCTGATTAAGCAGCTGCAAGCGGACGGGAAATGCGTCTGTTATATCGGGGATGGTATCAACGATGCCATCGCTCTGAAAACCGCTCAGGTCTCGATCTCGTTGCGCGGTGCTTCTACGGTCGCCACGGACGCCGCGCAGATCGTCCTGATGGACCAGAGTCTCAACCAACTCGTGAGCCTCTTTGACCTGACGCAGCGTTTTGACACCACGATGAAGCAGACGTTCACCGCAGCCCTGTTACCCGGTATCCTAACCGTCGGGGGCGTGTTTTTCCTGCAATTCGGGCTGATCCAGTCTATTATCTTGAGCGAGATCGGGTTTGCCATTGGTCTCGGTAACGTCCTGTACCATTCTCGGTAGACCGGTCCTTCGATGCACCCAAGCCCTCGGCGTCGGCCGGTCAAGGCACACAGGAGTGAGGAGCGGACATGGAAACATTCACCACATTACACGGGGTGGCGGCGCCGATGGACATGATCAACATCGACACCGATCAGATCATCCCGAAGCTGCACTTGCGCACGATCAAACGCACCGGCCTCGGCAAGGTCGTCTTTGACGAGCTGCGCTTCAACCTTGACGGCAGCGAAAAGCCCGGCTTCATCCTGAATCAGGAGCCCTATCGGAACGCCAAAATCCTGATCGCCGGCGATAACTTCGGCTGCGGCTCCTCGCGCGAACACGCGCCCTGGGCGCTGCTCGATTTCGGCATCCGCTGCATTATCTCCACGAGCTTTGCCGATATTTTTTACAACAACTGCTTCCAAAATAGCATCTTGCCGATCACCGTCACGCAGGAGGAACTCGACGTCCTGATGACGGATGCCGCCAACCGAGACAACCCGGCGTTCACCGTTGACCTCGAGGCCATGGAGATCACCCGGCCCCAGGGGGCGACGATTCGCTTTCACCTCGACGCCTTTCGCCGCGAGTGCTTGTTGCATGGCTTGGACGACATTGGTTTGACGTTGCAAAAGGTGGACAAGATCGACGCGTTCGAGGCGGCGCAGCGTCAACAGCAGCCCTGGCTTTATGGATAAGCTGTGCAACAAGGAGACATCGCCATGACGACACCGCAAACGCTGTTCGACAAAATTTGGCAGAGCCATCGGGTCGAGGTGCAGGACGACGGGATCACGCTTCTCTACATCGATCGGCACCTGCTGCACGAAGTGCTCTCGCCGCAGGCATTCGAGGGGTTACGACTGGCTGGGCGCCAGGTGCGCCGGCCCGAGGCCACGCTAGCGGTTGCCGACCACAATGTCCCCACCACCGACCGCCGCCTGGGCATTGCGGATCCGGAATCCCGTTTACAAGTCGAAACCCTCAGTATCAACTGCGAGGAATTCGACGTGCCGATCTTCGACATGCTCGATCCGCGCCAGGGCATTGTGCACGTCATCGGGCCCGAGCAGGGCTTTACGCTGCCGGGGACGACCGTCGTGTGCTGCGACAGTCATACCGCCACGCATGGGGCGTTCGGCGCCCTGGCCTTCGGCATTGGCACCTCCGAAGGCGAGCATGTGCTGGCAACGCAGACCCTGCGCACCTCGAAGCCGAAGAATATGCGGGTGTTGATCGACGACCCCCTACCGCCGGGCTGCACCGGCAAGGATCTGATTCTGGCGATCATCGGCCAGATCGGCACGGCTGGCGGCACGGGCTACATCATCGAATATGCCGGGCGCGCCATTCGCGACTTGTCGATGGAAGGGCGCATGACGGTGAGCAACATGACCATCGAAGCCGGGGCGCGGGCGGGCCTGATGGCGCCAGACGAGAAGACGTTCGCATACCTCAAGGGCCGGCCAATGGCGCCCCAAGGCGCACAGTGGGAGGCGGCAGTGGCGTACTGGAAGACGCTCGCGTCCGACGTGGGCGCGGTCTATGACCATGAGGTCCGTATCGATGCAGCCGCCATTGCGCCCCAAGTGACGTGGGGCACGAGCCCCGAGGACGTGGTGCCGATTACAGGCGTCGTTCCCGACCCACAGGACGCCCCAACGGAAGCGAAGCGCACGGCCATGCATCGCGCACTCGACTACATGGGCTTGGTCCCGGGCACGAAAATGACCGAGATCCCGGTCGACAACATCTTCATCGGCTCTTGCACCAACAGCCGCATCGAAGACCTGCGGGTAGCAGCCGACATCGTGCGGGGACGACGGGTTGCCGCGCATGTAGAGGCGATGGTGTCGCCGGGCTCGTCGCTCATCAAACAGCAAGCGGAAGCGGAAGGACTAGACCAGGTCTTCATCGAAGCCGGCTTCGAGTGGCGGGAGTCGGGCTGTTCGATGTGCTTGGGGATGAACCCGGACCGGGTGGCGCCCGACAAGCGGTGCGCCTCGACCTCGAATCGCAACTTCGAGGGGCGCCAAGGCCGCGACGCCCGCACCCATTTGGTTAGCCCGGCGATGGCGGCGGCGGCGGCGGTCACGGGCCGGTTGACGGACGTGCGCGAGCTGGCAGGCTGAAAGGCGCTTGCCGGCGAAGCTTTTGTGCCCTCCCCCTCAATGAGGAAGAGACCGGGTGGGGGGACTTGAATTCGGCACGTGGAATGCGGCATTCGGAATGGGCAAGATGACTTTGATTCCGCATTCCGCATTCGCCATTCCGCATTCATGATGTCTCCCCCTTCTTCAGCGCGATATACCACGGCGTCATGCGTAATATCCCGGCAATCATCGTCCTCATTTCCTGCCGTTTGACCACGGCGTGAATGCCGCCGTGCTGCGAAAAAACTCCGAGGTCATGGCCTCAAGTTCGAGCCCGCGTCCACCGCTGGTTAATTTCACCACGCGGTCGCCGGCAAACGAGACAGTGGCCTTTTCTTCAGCAATAATGAAATCGCTCAACGTGGCATAACTGGCCAGCACCCCCCCCACCGTGGGATGCCCCAAGATCGAGATATACGGCAAACCGGCCCGGCGCATGGCCAGCACGGCAGCGGCGGTTTTGGCCATTTGCGCCAGGGCGATCGTGCCTTCTTGCATCCGTGCTCCCCCGGTCGTGGTGATGACAATCAACGGGAGTTCGTGATCGCAGGCAAACTGGGAAATGGCGCGAAATTTCTCTCCGACCACGGCCCCCATGGAGCCCCCCATATAGGCAAAATTGCTCAGGGCCACGGCGACGTGAACATCGCCAAACATCGTGCCGTGACCGATGATGAGCGCCTCTTTTGCCGAGGTCTGCTTCTCGACTTTCTGGCGCGTGGCGCTATAGTCGTAGAGATGGCTCCAACCCTCGATATGTTCGAGCGTCAGGTGTGCGTAAATTTCCTGAAACGAGTCGGCATCCAGTAAAAGGTCAATATACGTATCGGGATCGAGCGGATTCGGCCGGTGACAGCCGGGACAGGCATACCAGTTGTCGCGGAAGGTCTCCACCGTGAAAATATGCCCGCAACCTCGGCGGACGACGTGACCTTCGGCATCTTTGACGGTATTACACGCTTGTGGCATGGTATCGGGATTACCAAAGACGTGGCGGCGAATGGACGCGATGGTGGGATCCGTGGTCGTCGCGGAACGGGAAAAGCCCCAGAGCCGTTTCGTTAAGCGGCTGGCGCGCCGGTACCAGGGTGGCTGTTCGGCAACACGGCCACATTGGGCGATGTTGCCGCGCAGTTCCTTGTGCAAATCTTCCAACGCATGGTCAGCCAATTCGGTCGTGGCATAGTCGAGTTTTGCTCTCAGATGTTCTAACACGTCGGTCTGGTAGGCGGGATCATCGAGGGGCGGCTCGTGAATGATGTCATCAATAATACCGTACTTCAGCATGTGTTCGGCCGTCGGCTGCAAGATATCGAGCGCCGCGGCAATCGTCTCGTCGTTGACGTTGCGGAACAAAATAGCCGCACAGCCCTCAGGCGCAATCACCGCATAGGTCGATAGCGCCAACATGTAGCGCCGATGCGCCAATTGTAAGGCGATGGCGCCGCCACTACCGCCCTGTCCGATAATCGTTGAAACGGAGCGGGTCTTCAGACTGATCATTTGGGCCTGACAGCGGGCAATCAACCACGATGTGTCCCTGAAACGTGGCCACGCCAACGATCATCGCCGGATCGTTTTTCAGGACAATGGGGCTGCCGCTGGGCGCCCGGACAACCGAATCGAAGTCCAACAGCCCTTCCCACGGCGTAAAATCGTTATACAGGGCGTCAAGAATAAGATGCGAGTTGATTTTGCTGTAGGATGTGGCACATCGATGGATATCGGCTGCTTTCATTTTGCGCAGCATGGGTACGATCTCCTTGCCACTCCAGTGGATCCAAAGTTGATATGTTTGACAGAAGGCTCTGCCCCAGCCGTCATCAGGTATCGGGTTTCAATGCGTGTGGAAATCAGGTAGTTCGTATGATGTCGATGAAAGCCCGGCTCGCTGGCCCGTGAGGCCAGGCTATGAATCGAGAGTATGCCGTCTGTAGCTATCAGATTGTATCCGACAGATAGACCCGGTTGTCAATACGCTTTCGCAGGGGGAGAGACTGATACGGCACGTTAAGACCGCCTCATGCGAAATGTGCTATAGTGCACAAATCAGGGATATCGGGGCATTCCCAGACATCCCGGACAAAGGTGCCAGCCCGACTGTGCATCGCCCAGCAACGACCCTGGACAAAGAAAGTGCTCAAGGCTTATGAAGAGAAGAACATACTTCGTCATTCCACATGTTATGGTGTGCCTTGTATGTGGTCTGTACGCTTTGACAGCATGTCTGTCCCGGCCAGAATCTATGCAGGCACAGGCTCTCGCAAAAACGTATTATGAATCATGCTCATTTAAGATGACCAATAGAGTTGTTCCTCAATAGCATAAGATCAGGTTCCCTAGCCCAGCCCAGATGCCCACCGAATCATCCTCAAAGTGATCTTTGCGGTTGCGGAAACGCTGCACCAAAATGTTGAAACGCTTCATACCGCCGATGGCATGTTCGATCAAGATGCGAACTTGACTCACGGCATAATTCGCCGCCTGCTGCTCCGCCGTCAATTCTGGAGTCGGATTCGTCTTGCTCTTCCGGGGTTTCTTGTGTGGAATCTCAAGCATTTCGCCTTTGTAGTCCGACTGAATCCCCTGATAACCCAGGTGCACCCAAACTTCTACGTCACTAAACCGGTCTAAGTCCGGTGGGAACTCTTGTTTTAACATGCTGTAATCATGGTTGTGACCACTAAACGTACGGCCCAGAAAGACGATCCATTTATCCGGCATCGACATCACTGTATTTTTCAGCGTATGGCTTTTTTTTACCACTATAGTGTTCACGTTGGGTCGTCTCATCTTGTGACCGGCGATAGCTTCTTTCAGTCGCATCAATAATCAGTTGATCCACACCTGACAACGCCTCCCTCAACGACTCTGGGGTCTTCAACTCTCGATAAGGCATGAGGTCTAACTGCACTAACGTGTCATACAGGATGGGAGAGAGCTTATGGAGATTTTCATTCGCTTTCGAACGTACCATACCAAATTGTGCACCAAGAACATCAAACGTCGGATACGTCTTGTAATAATATAGAACGAACAGGAGTTTGTCTGACAGAGTGGGTAATTTGCCTTTGATACCTGCACCCGGCTTTCGGCTGCGTTTGCCAGCTTGGACACCCTCCTCATAGCGTTTTTGCTGAGCCTGTTGATAGACGTGGCTGAAGGCGGGCAGCAAGAAGTCAAATTGCGTCTGAGACACACCGGTTAAGGCTTTCATCTGACGATCATCTCGGATAACCAATGACCTGGCTGGGCTCCCTCCATCGTTTGGGGGAGGATAGCCTACCTCATTAACTATTGGGGAACAACCCTAATACAAAAGAGTGGAAATTGATTGCTGCTCCGAAAGGATTTGAAACCACAAAATCGGCTCCCGCAGTTGAACGATTATATTTCCAAAATAGGAATGTCTTAATGTTTCTATTATGCATTCCCAAAAACGTGGAATTTGAAATATTCAAACAACATTATACGGATACGATTTCCCATGATTATTCTGACTTTAACATGATGCAGAATCAACACTTTACCTTTCGGGATGAGCCTGCCTATTGGCTCTTATATGAAGGTATCTTTAAAAATTCCGGCAGCAAGAAACACGGTTATACGATCATGGTTGATCGCGGGAATAAAGGACTCATCATATCATTATCCGCAGATGCAGATGACGCGCACCGTTATTCCCCGATATTCCAATCAGGCGTGAGGGCTATCAAATTATTGTAAGGACCTCGACATCGCCCGCCGTGCATATGATCGCTAGAGACGCCCATGACTACGACGAGCAGCTCACTTCGATTCCCTTGCCCCAGTCCGGCGGGAGTGCCGCATACGGCTCATATGCTGCCTGGTCGTCGTAAGGATGCCGCAGCACCGCCAATAAGCGCTCGATCTCCGAAAAATCCTGCTGCTCCGTCGCACCCACGATAGCCTGCTGCGCCAGGTAATTCCGCAAGATATATTTCGGGTTGGTGCGATCCATGCGCTTTTTGCGCTCCGTGTCGCCACTCTGTTCGGCTTGCAGGCGGTCGCGATAGCGACAGGCCCAGGCATCGAAGGCATCCCGATCGAGGCACATATCGCGCAAGCGCGCGTTGCGGTCGGATGAGATCAGGGAAAAATGACCTAACGCCCGGAAGAAATAGCTGTAGTCGAGATGATTCTTCTGCATGAGTTCCAGCAAGTCCGCAATCAACTCCCCATCGCGTGGCTGACAGGTTTGTAAGCCGAGTTTGGCCCGCATGCAAGCGCCATAGTGCATGGCCAACGCCGGTTGATACGTCTCCAGAGCCGCCACGGCTTCCTCTTTCGTCATCAAAGGCAACAGCGTCTGGGCTAGGCACTGCAGGTTCCAGAACCCCATAGCGGGCTGCTGGTCAAAGGCATAGCGTCCCCACGTGTCGGAGTGATTGCAGACAAAGCCGGCCTCATACGCATCGAGAAAGCCAAAGGGTCCGTAGTCGAGCGTGATCCCCAGAATCGACATATTGTCCGTATTCAGCACCCCATGCGCAAAGCCCACCGCCTGCCACATCGCCATGAGACGGGCCGTGCGCGCCACGACTTCCGTCAGAAAACGCGGATATTTCTCCTTGGCGTCGTGCAGATGGGGAAAGTGGTGGGCAATGACATAGTCGGCTAACTGCTGCAGATAGGTGTGTTGATTCCGATAGTAAAAGATTTCAAAGGAGCCGAAACGGACATGACTCGGCGCCAGACGTAAAAGGATCGCGCTCGTTTCGGCCGTTTCGCGGTAGACCGCCATCTCGCTTCCCACGATCGTGAGGGCGCGGCTGCTGGGAATCCCCAGGGCATGCATGGCTTCGCTGCACAGGTATTCACGGATCGTGGACCGCAGGACCGCTCGGCCATCGAATCCCCGGGAATACGGCGTTGGACCGGCACCCTTAAGATGCAGGTCCCATTTCTCCCCTGCCCGATTCCGCACTTCACCGAGCAGAAGCGCCCGGCCGTCCCCCAGTTGTGGCGTGTAGTGGCCAAACTGGTGACCGGCATACAACATCGCGAGCGGTTCAGCGCCAGGCAGCAGCCGGTTGCCACTCCAATACGCCACACTCTCAGGGGCCTGAGCCTCTTCAATATCTACATCAATGAGCGCGGCCGCGGCCGCATTGACACTCACGAGATAAGGATCGGGCACCGGGGTTGGGGCCAGACGTGCATAAAACGCCTCCGGAAGGCGAGCGTATGTATTGTCAAAGTGCAGTGCAGTTAAAGCGCCCATGTCGTCATGATCTCCTACTCCAGGCCAATCGCCTGGGCCACCGTTTCCAAATGAATGCCAGTATGGAGACTCCGGTTCTAGTATGCAAACCGACGAGTGGCGTCGTGTCATTCCCCCATAGCTTAGCGCCGTGGCGCGGCATGGCCCATGGCGAGCAAGAACATGACGCTTTTCCCCGCGGCATGCGGTGAAAAAAAGTCGATGACCTCATCATCGAAAAACGTCAGCCCAGAGGCGCCGAACCGCTGCGCATAGGCCGCGAGATACATGCGGCCGCCGAGCAATCCGGCTTCCAATTGCGCCACCCGATAGCCACGATTGCCATACTGCTCCAGGACCAGCTCTAAATCACAGAGAAAGTAGATATTGACGCTGGCATCGGCGGCCAGCTCCTGGCCGAGGGCGAGCATGCCAGCCTCGTGGCGGAAATCGCCTTCAGCCAAGCGTTCGAGCGCTTCCTCCTGAGGCCGATACACATACGTACCCGGCGGCAGATCCGCCACGGCATGAACGATCAGATACAGATCATTGAGCCGGCAATCCGGCGCGGAGAGAAAATCTGCCAGAATGTGCTGGGTGGCGTACACCAGGACATTGGACAGGTGGGCAAACGAAAGCTCGCGGTGGGCAAACTGTCGGCTGGAGCCTCGCCGGCGCACCGCGTTTTCAAGCCCAGCCTGGGGGAGTTCCTCGGGCGCATCCGGACGCAGTGGAAACACGGTCTGAGTTGTCACGGGCAACGGTACAGGCGGCGTTGTCATGCGCCAGGAGACGACGTCATCGGGACGCTGCAGTGTCGAAGCCGTATGCAGGATGCCGATGGCGGGATAAGCCGACTCTTCGCGTGAAAGCGGCACCACCTCGAGCTGAAGCGGTTCTACCGGCCGCACATCCGACAACGGTGCGCCATGACCAAGTCCGACGAGAAACAGCGTGACTTCCCGCGCCGTATCCAGACCGAGCAGCGCATTGACGTGTATATCAGTAAAACCGGTAATCAGACGAGCGGTGCGCCCAAGCGCGGTAGCAGCCGCGAGGAGATTGGCCAGGATCGTACCGCTATCCCAAAAGCTATGGCGATAGGCGCGGGCCCGATATTTCCAGGTATTCCGCCAAAAGGTATCCGCGCCAACGATGATCACGGGCGCCTTCTGTAACACCGGCTCGTTTCCACTGGCTTGAGCCAGCACGCGGCGGTAATCACCCAAGCGTAATTGGCGCAAGGCAAAACCGATCGGATCGAAATGATAGAGCCCCGCCGCAAGTCCCGGAAGGTCCGCGACCGCCACATAGAGATCAATGTGATACAACGCTCCAGTGCACGCTGCAGAGCGGAAGCACACTTCCCCATGTCCGGGATAGATGCGTCGTCTCGTCACGCCGGCAGCATAATAGAGCACGTAGGCCAATTCATCCAGCGTCGGCAGGGCCGTGGAGATCAGCGTGCCAACGGACTGCGACAGTGCCAGGAGTGCTGGCATGCCGGTCTCAGGGAGTTCCTGCGGCAGCGGCAGTGGCTCAAGCGTACGGTATTCTTTGTATGGACGCGGCTGATTGTCCCAATCCAAAAAATGATGGCTGCGGTACACACGATCGTACGTATGTTTCGTCTCTTCGTGGTATATAGACGCAATGTCGATATCCCGATTGTCCATTCCCCAACTCCTTCTGCAACGGCTGTGACGATGGCCCGTAATGTTATTATGCCACGTGCGCTCGCCTTTCTCAGCGCTTCGGTGCACCCATCATGGCATTCCACCTCCATGTATGGTAGGAGTATAGGCGCTGCTTGACACACGTCCGTATCCGATAAAAAAAGGAGCGCCATGCCATGCCGCTATTGACACCGCTCACACGCGATCACATGTCTGCAGACTTACATGATCTATGGGACCGATGCGAAGCTGAGGCGCCGGAATTTCGGCATCTCTGGAGCACCATGGCCCATTCACCGGCGATTTTCCGCTCGGTCTGGGGCGGGTTGTTCGAACTCAAGGATACGAGCCCCGTGGCGGCTCGGCATTTTGAACTCGCGGTGGTCACGGTCTCGACTTTGACGGCTTGCAATTACTGCGTCTCCCACCACACGCCGCTGGCCGTGCAGGCGGGCTATAGCGGTGAACAATTGGACGTCTTGCTCGGGCTGCGCCTCGAAGCCCTGCCTGACGAATACGACTTTCCAGTGCGCGCCTCATTTGACGCCACGGAAAGCCTAGTGATTGATTTGGCCTATTTTCTCGTCTGGGCGGGGACATATGCGCCGCAGCATGACGTCCATCCGCGCCATGTTCAGAGGCTCAAACAGCGGCTTTTCGCCCGTATGCGGTCGTATTGCAGTCCGCAACAGATCGAGGAACTCCTCTGGCGCATCACCCAATGCGTCGCCTTCAACTGGCATAATGATTTTCTCGAACTCGGCATCGAAACCGGTGTCACGCCACGGCTTGCCACGGCAAGCCGTGTGTGAGGCGAGCCGGTCAACAGAACGTGAGCAGGAGGGGCATCGATGAAACAGCCGGTAACCTTTTATAGCGAAGGTTTCAAGTTGGTTGGTGATGTGTACTATCCCACGGGTATGCAGCCAGGAGAGAAACGGGCCGGTATCGTCTTGTGCCACGGCTATACGGGCGTCAAAGATCTCTATTTGCCGGACAACGCGCGCGTCTTGAACGAGGCGGGGTACATGGTGCTCACCTTCGACTACAAAGGCTGGGGCGAAAGCGAGGGCTCACGAGGGCGCCTAGCGCCATACAGCCGTGTCTACGATGTGCAGGCGGCGCTGACGTTTATGGGGACGTTGCCGGAAGTCGATACCGAGCGCCTCGGCATTTACGGCACCAGCTACGGCGGCGCCACAGTGGTCTGGGTGGGTGCGATTGATGCACGAGTCAAATGCATCGTGAGCGTGGTGGGCGTTGGACACGGCGCGCGCTGGATGCGCAGCGTCCGGCGGCCTGATGAATGGTACGATCTGTTGCAACGGTCGGAGACGGATCGCCTCACACGCGTGCAAACAGGCGCCTCGGCGTTTGTCGAGCGGAGTGAGATTCTGTTGCCCGACCGCCAGTCGGCCGAACTCGCCGCCGCGGCCCGCCGGAACAATCCGGCTGCGGTCAATACGATTCCTCTGGAATATGTGGATGATACCCTGTCTTTCAACCCTGAGTGGGTCGTCGATAAAATCGCCCCGCGCCCGATTCTCTTTATTACGACCGATAACGACCGGCTCGTCCCCCCCGACGAATCCGAACAACTCTACGCCCGTGCCGGAGAACCGAAAAAACTCGTGATGTTGAAACATTACGGGCACTACGAGGTCTATGCCGAGCCGGCCTTTACGGACGTCATGCGCGAGACGGTGGCATGGTATGAGACCTATCTTCCGGCGCGCTCATCAACAGCATAGACGGGGCATCGCCAGGGTCCGCTTCGTACGCTAGTCGCGCGTAAACAGAAAACGTGAGAAAAGCAGGCGATGCCGCGCGACGGCGTAGTAGATGGCCTCAACCGTCCAACACAGTGGCCAGCGTCCGCAAACCGCAGCCGTGCGGCGATAGCCGAGCACCTGCAAAATATAGAGACAGGCCCGTCCGCCGCGCAAGAGGCGTCCATCAGGCAACACCACGTGCACAGCGCGTTGACACTGGGCATACAGGGCGGGCGTCATCGGTGGGGACGGTGCTTCCTGGAAAGCGAGCGCATCCAACTGCTCGGCCGCATCATGTCGCTTGACCCAAGCGAGGCAACGACGTCAGAAGGCTCAATGGCCATCCCACAGAATAAGAGGTCGAAAGACTGCTGCCATGACGCATCCCCGCGGGTCGAGAGACGGGCGCAACGGTCCGAGAGGTTCTTGTGCAGTGGCTTCTTATGTAACTGATTGCGAGGAGTGGATCAACACCCAAGCAAGGAAAACCGGGCTTAGATGCCCTGAATATCTTCCCAAATACGGGCTTCAATCCAGAGTTGAACCAGCGTCGTATCGAGTTGCCCTTTGCGGGCTTCGTCCTCGAGAAGGCCAAGGGCCCGCTCAAGCGGTACAGCCGTTTTGTAGGGCCGATCGCTGGTGGTTAAGGCGTCAAAGATGTCAGCGATCGTCATCATACGTACCCCCAGGGGGATATCGTCGGCCGTCAAACCACGCGGGTAGCCACTGCCATCGAGCTTTTCGTGGTGCGTGTAGGCGAGGTCCGGTACGCGGGCAAGGTCTCGGGTCCAGGGAATCATCCGCAAAAAGTTATAGGTGTGCGTCACATGACTTTGGATCACAACGCGTTCCTCAGGGCTCAGAGAACCACGCCGGAGAGAGAGAAGCTCCATTTCCCGTTCGGTCAGTAAGGATTGGGGCTCTCCCTGCGGGACGGTGAATTGCCAGTGATGAATGGCTTCGAGGGCGGAATAATCGCCTGTCGACGTAATATTGGGCTGGTTGGCAGCATGGATGGCGCACAACATGGCTCCGAGATCGTGCGCTTCCTGCTCGAGTTCTTGAAATAATTGCGGTAAACGCGCTTGGGTGCCATGCGGATCTTGCAGTGCCGCATACAGCCAAGTCTCCAAGCGCCTCGCACGTTGAGATACCGCCGCGAGGCGAAAGCGGTCTTCAATGCGTTGCATGTCCTCATCATAGAGCTTGCGAGGCTTTGTCAGCACCTTTTCGGGAACGCCTATCTTTCCGAAGTCATGCAACAATGCCGCATAACGCAATTCACGTAGTTCCGGGACGGAAAAACGTGTGCCGGCCCAGGGGCCGCGGGTGACACACTCGACGCGCTGGGCCAGGGCGATGGTTCCCTCGGCCACGCGAAAACTATGGCCAGACATGGTGGGATCACGCTGTTCAATGCTGGCTACGGCCGCATGGGCAAAGCCTTCAAACAGGCGTTCGATTTCTTGGTAGAGGAGACTCTTTTCTAGGCTCACGGCCGCTAACGAGGCGAGTGGACACAGCATTTCGACATCTGCAGTGCTAAAGGGCATGACCTCAGAAGCGATCGTCGGTTCTTCAAGCGGTACGCCCACAACCGGTTTCCGATTGATGAGCTGGAGGACGCCGAGCACCTCCCCGTCGCGTTTCGCTAACGGTATACCCACCACACTCCGGGTCCGATATCCGAAGCGTCGGTCAAAGCTATTGTCGTGATGAAAGGGGACGTCGGAGGGGAGATGATACACATCATCAATGTTCACAACGTTCCCGAATTGGGCGAGAGCCCCCGCAACACTGGTGGATTTGAGAGGGAGCCAGCTCTCCTGCCAGGGCGCATTGACACTATCGTTTTGTGCCAAGGTAAACCGTAACGAAGCCTGCCCATGCTGATCCCGCTGTACCAGATATAGTGATCCGGCATCAGCCGGTACAAACTGGCGCGCACGTGATAAAATGAGCGTCAGCAAACACTGCGGGTCGCGTTCTGCCGTCAGCGCAATCGCCAGCTCTTTAGCGCTCTCCACTTTTTCGGTCCAGTTCGTCATGGTGCGCGTGAAATGGCGCCGTTCACGTCTCCAGGTATCCGCCGTGTGCAAGGCGTGACCGAGGGCCTGGATATCCGTAAGCGCTGTGGCAGGTAAGGGAATCCATGAACCGGGTGGCGGCGGCTCGATACGTGCCCAGACCCCCACCCAGTCGGGCGGTAAATCACTGATAAGCGGGGAGTGCGGTAGGTACACGACGATGCCATTGGCTGGTGCATTCTCCGGAAGTTCTGCGCAGGTTGCGGTGAAATGCAATCCCGTTGCATAGGCGGCTGCGACAACTTCAGGCGGCGCCACCAATAGGCAGTCATGCTCTTCGGTGCTATGGCTGATATCGCTTTGCATCGCAAGGCTCAAGGCGCCCATACACGCGCATTCCTCTCGACGAGTGTTAGAGGTCGATGGCTATCGTCATGACGGAAGGGATGGCACCCGATTAGCGCCTAGTAGCCAGACATGGACGATCGGTGTGTCTGGCATCCGGTATCGGATACGCAAAACAAAAACTTTAAAAGCCTATCTCTGGCTTCGCATGTGGTGAATGCTGGCTTTCTGGAACCGAACGATGTATGCTGACAATGTCTTAAAGGACAATAGGTTCCCCGGATTTGGAAGGACGACCGATGCAGCAATCCCATGTACAGACGGCGCGTGATACGGCACTGCAAACCTTTCTGGATGCCTTGAGTCCGCTGAGTTTAGCCCCGCTGTGGACCCGATTCCCGCCCGTACTCACCCCAACCCCGCAAGGCGAAGCACGCCCCTATCTCTAGCGCTATGCCGACCTCCGGCCACACTTGTTGCGAGCTGGGGAATTGGTCAGTACGCAGGAAGCGGAGCGCCGTGTGTTGATGCTGCTCAACCCTGGGCTTGCAGGCAAAGCGGCCACGACACCCACCTTATTTGCGGGCATGCAACTGATCTTGCCCGGCAAAGTGGTGCCGGCGCATCGCCACTCGCCTTCGGCGGTCCGCGTTATCGTAGAAGGTCGCGGCGGGCACACATCCGTCAACGGTGAGCGGTGTACGATGGAGCCGGGGGACTTGATCATCACCCCGGCGTGGTCTTGGCATGATCATGGCAACGATACGTCCGAGCCGATGATCTGGTTGGACGGCCTAGATTTACCGACCATCACGGCTCTCGATGCCATCTTTGTCGAGCACCCGCCAGATGACGATTCGGGACGTATGCAGCCGGACGATATGTCTACCATGCTGTATCATCAGCCCGGACTCCGTCCCGCGGCAACACAGCCATCCACGACATTCTCGCCTTTGTTGAATTACAAATGGACTCGGACTGCCGCGGCTCTGACAGCCCTGCCGGAGTCGGCGGCAACACCATACGACGATTTACTTCTGGACTACGTCAATCCATACACAGGCGGACCGATTTTGCCGACGATGGGCTGCACGGCCCAATATCTACGCCCGGGAGTCCATACCCAGGCCCATCGTCATGCCAGCAGTAGCGTGTATCTTGTCGTTGAGGGCGAGGGCTTTAGTCCGAAGTTCCCCTGGCAGAATAGGCGGAGGGTTAAGTAGATCAACAGGTTGGCCCAATTCAAAAGCCCATTTACATGGGAACAATCCAACCTC
>CBCXVS010000062.1:0-28418 GCA_965178525.1 uncultured bacterium
TTTGCGATACGCCGCCGCGACAAAGGTGTAATCAACGCAGAGAATGCGATATTCGTCACCGGACAACATTTCTTCCGCAAGCAGAAAGATCCCTTCGTCGACATCGATTTTAGGTTCGAACCGCTGATAAATACGGGCGGCATCTTCGCAGGTCTTGACGCCGACCTCAACATGTCTGCCACACGTCCCGTTGGTGGGCTTCACAACGATAGGAAACCCTAAACGGTCGAGCTTGTCCAGGTCCTGCGCGGTTTTCATCGTCACATAGTTGGCCGTGGGAACATCGGTGTCTACCAGCACGGCTTTCGTGACATGTTTTTTCTTCGAAATGGTGTAGCCAATCGACGATTGCAGGGAGGTGCGCGACCCATGAACGTACCACTGCGCCGTCTGTTTGCGCATCAGAAGCGTGTGGTTACCAAGAATCGTACTCTGCACGCCCCTCTTTTCGGCTTCGTCATAGAGTAAGCGCACCGTCACCGTCAGATCCCGGCGCGTCAAGCTGGCCATACTTCACCCTCTCGGTTGATAGGAGCGCGGCATGCGGCGTATGGAATGCGACATCATGTCTTTCAATCCGCCATCCGCCATCTATTGGCGTAGGCGCGGCAGGATATCCTTGGCGCACTGCTCGATCTGATCGCGCATCTGATCAGCGGGACAGGTAAACCCGAAGACCAGATTCGACATGCCAGCGGCCACGTAGGACTGGATCTTTTCCAGGCACTGCTCCGGCGTACCTAGGGCGCAATAGCGATCCACGAGCTTGTCAAAAGGTTGATTATAGCGGCGTGAGAGGTTGTCGATGGCCATCTGCTTCGCCGTCTCATAGTCTTTGGCAATGGCCGTAAAGAGCAACATCCCGCCCTGAATATCAGCGGGGTTGCGACCGTAGCCCGGCGCTAGGCCGTGAATTTTCTGCATCGCCTCCCCCAGACGCTTACTGCTGTTGAGGTAGCCGATCCAGCCACTCCCAAAGCGCGCGGCCCGGTGCACGGCAGCGTCCGAGCGACCCCCGATCCAGATGGGGGGATAGGGTTGCTGATGGGGACGCGGCTCCAGGGTTACATTATTGAGTTCAAAGTAGCGTCCCTTGTACGTGACATCATCCCGGCTCCACAGCTGCGTGACGATTTCCAGGCTTTCGTCCGTACGCCGGCCCCGTTCGTTCACCGGAACGCCAACGGCTTCAAATTCCCGCACAATCTCTCCCCCGACGCCGATACCGAAGATAAAGCGTCCCTCGGAGAGCAGATCGAGTGAGGCGACTTGTTTGGCGGTAATGACCGGATGGCGCAGCGGCATCAGGTAGACCGAGGTGCCGATTTTCACCCGTTCCGTCACCGCCGCATAGGTCGTGAGCACCGACATCGTATCCATCATCGGATTGTGCATGATGATGTGATCCCCCGACCAGACCGCATCAAAGCCCACGTCCTCGACCAGCCGAGCATTGCGTTTCATGGTCCCGATGTCCGGCACGCCTTGATGAAATGTCGCGGTCAAACTCACCCCCACCATGTGTAGCGGCATAGCTAACTCCCCCCCTTCAATTGCGGAATGCGGATTGCGGAATAAAAAACTGTTTAAACAACCCGCAATCCGCATTCCGCAATTTTGCTAACTCTACGCTTCCCGCTCGATGATCGTGGCATTGGCCAGGCCGTGGCCAATGCACATCGTCTGCAGACCATACTGCCCGTCACGCCGTTCCAGCTCGTGTAGCATCGTCGTCAGCAAACGGGCGCCGGTCGCCCCTAACGGGTGGCCGATGGCAATTGAGCCGCCGTTCGGATTGACCCGGGTCATATCGGGTTGGAACTCACGTACCCATGCCAACACGACGGATGCGAAGGCTTCATTGACCTCGATCACGTCCATATCCTGGAGACGTAAGCCCGTTTTGTGCAAAACTTTGCGCGTCGCGGCAATCGGGCCGGCGAGTTGCAAGGTCGGATCAGAGCCCACCGACGCCCGGCCGATGATGCGGGCGCGGGGCCGCAGCCCCAGGGCGGCCGCTTTCTCGCGTGACATCGTCACGACCGCTGCGGCGCCATCACTCATTTGACTCGAATTGCCCGCTGTAATGTTGCCGCCTTCTTGAAACGACGGCGGCAACGCGGCCAACTGCTGCAGCGAGGTGTCGGACCGGGGTCCCTCATCCTGCACGGCATGCCTCTGGGCGCGGTCAGCGGTGTCGATCTCGATCGGCATGATTTCCCGTGCAAAGCGTCCCTCGTGCTGCGCCCGGATGGCGCGGCGGTGGCTTTCGTGGGCGTACGTATCGAGGTCCTCCCGGCTGAGTTGCCAGTGTTCAGCCATAAGTTCCGCGGACAATCCTTGTGGGATGATCCGGTACGACTGACGCAAGCGTTTGCTGAAATAGCCGCTGTCCGAGCCCATCGGGACGCGGCTCATACTCTCGACCCCGGCGGCAATAACGATATCGGCATCCCCAGCGAGGATGGCTTGCGAAGCAAAATGGGCCGCTTGATCACTTGAGGCGCACATGCGGTTGATCGTCACGGCCGGCACGTCGGCCGGAAAGCCGGCGATCAGGGCTGCCAGCCGCCCCACATTGACGCCCTGTTCCCCAATCGGGGTGGCACAGCCCATGATGATGTCGTCCACGTCCTGGGGATCAAGGCCAGCCCGGCGCACGGCTTCCTGCAGAACCTGCGCCACCAGTTCATCAGGCCGGATTTGGCTGAGCATCTTGCCCCGTTTGCCAATGGGCGTGCGCACGGCCGCAACGATGACGGCATCGCGTTTTGCGGGTGTCATGACGCCGCTTCCGCAGCCGTGCGTAGGGCATGCTTGACGATTTTCCCATTGTCGTTACGCGGAATCAAGCTGACCAGATGGGCCTGATGAATCTTCTTATAGCCGGCGACGCGCGCCGCCACGAAATCGATCAGCTCTTGCGGCGTCACCTGCTCGCCTTCCCGCAACACCACGTAGGCCAGCGGCAATTCGCCGGCCACGCTATCGGGCTGCGCCGTCACCGCACAGTCCGCCACCGCCGGGTGCTCGAACAGCACGCCCTCGACTTCGGTCGGCGAGACGGCAAAGCCTTTGTACTTGATCATATCTTTGACGCGATCGACAATTCGAATGCGCCCGCGGGCGTCCAGCTTGCCAATATCACCGGTGTGGAACCAGCCATCTCGGAGCACCTCAGCGGTACGTTGCGGATCCTTCCAGTAGCCCTTCATAATGTGCGGCCCCCGAATGAGCACCTCACCCGGTTCCTCCACCCTCAATTTCCGGCCCGTGTCCGGATCGATGATTTTGCGGGTTTCGCCCGGCACGAAATTCCCCGACAATGAGGCCTCGGTCATGCCATAGCCGCGGGCGATGAAGGCGCCGGTGCGATCTTTGACTTTATGGAAGATCTCATCGGGCAATGGGGCGCCACCGCTATTGATATACTTCACCGTGCTCAGATCGACGTCCTCTAGACCCGGATAGTCAGCCATGTCCACCAACACCGGCGGATTGGCATAGAAGAGCGTAATGCCGTGCTGCTGAGTCAGGTCCAACGCCTGTTGTAGGTTGTAACGCGCCATCACCACTTGAGTCGCCCCGGCAGCAATCGCCCCGCCCATCAGCATCCAGCCATAGATGTGGCAGAATGGAACAAAAATCAAGGAGATATCGTCCTCAGTTACCCGGCCGGCATGCATATATTGCAAATGGCTGCAGGTGAGATTGCGATGCGTCAACATGACGCCTTTGGGACGGCTCGTGGTGCCGCTGGAGTAAGGCAGGCCCAGCAGATCGGCCGCCGGATCGAGGGCGACGTCCGGTGGCGCGGTGGCAGGATACGGCGCCAACAGGTCATGGAAACCATAATCGCTGCCAATGACATAATCGATGCAGATGAGGTACTTGAGCTGCGGCAGCCGTTCGCGTATGCCTTGCATCGTGCGCCACGCCGTCTCGTTGACGATGGCGATTTGGGCTTCAGTATCATTGACCTGATGTTCGACCTCACGCGCCTTGTAGGATGGATTCATCGGGCTCATGACGCCCCCGGCCTTGCTTAGGGCGTAGAAGCTCACGATAAACTCCGGTCGATTATACGTCGCCAGGATCACGCGGTCGCCTTTCTGCAGACCGATATCCATCACGGCATGGGCGAGCTGATTGCTCCAGGCGTCGAGCTGCCGGTAGGTCAACCGTTGCTGCTCGAATATGACCGCCGTTTTGTCAGGAAGGCGTGCAGCAGTCGTACGGAGCAAGTCATGATACGGGGCGTCAGGAAACACAAAAGGTTCGGTTGCCGATTCCATAACTGTCACTTTCGTACCGCTCCACGTAAAAAGGGAAACAATAAGGTTCTTAGCCATCAGCTATCAGCTATCAGCTATCAGCTAAAACACTAGAAAGAAATCTTGCATCTTTTTTTTGGCTCACAGCTCACAGCTCACAGCTCACAGCTGTTCTTGTTTCGGTACTTCAAAGCACGGTCGGAAAAACGTGACGGCGCGTCTCATAATCTATGCGATTTACACCGGAGTGTCAATCAAAATTGCAGCTTCGCGGCACTCGGAAGACATCGAATGGCGGGAAGAAGGATCTGGACAGCCTGGCGTGAGGGGTCAGCGTGATCCCTTAGACCGGGGCATTGCGCAGGAGCCAAGCGCGGACACGGGAACGCAGTAGGGTCGGTTTGATCGGCTTCGTCAGGTAGTCGGTCACCCCGGCCTCAAAGGCATCAACCAGATCATTCTCTTGCAGTTTCACGCCCGTCAGCATCACAATCGGGATGTCACAGAGGCGTGGGTCCGCATCCGACCGCAGGATGCGGCAAATGCTCAGACCATTGAGTCCGGGCAAGACCATGTCGAGGACAATCAGCGCCGGGCGTTCTTGCCGCGCCAACTGCAGCGCCGTCTCGCCATCGTTCGCACTCAACACCCGGACGCCCTCGGCTTGTAACGTGTCCTTGAGCAAGAGTCTCATGACCGGATCATCGTCCACAATGAGCGCGGTACTGGCCTCCTGCGAGGACTGCGACAAAAGTGCAGACGTGTCCGTCTCAGCAAGGGCCGGCCGCGGCCCGGCCGCGGCCCGGGCTAAGTCAATGACTTGCCCTTCGGCGGCGGCGAAGACCTGCAAGGCGCTATCGCCGGCAGCGGCGCGCGTTTTGGCCGTCTTGCATAGCGTATCAATCGCTTTGTCATGTCGGTTCGGATCATGGTGAAAGAGGGCCAACTGCCGCGCACGGGCCAGCATGGCATAGTCAACGGCGCGCTCCATCGGCGTGTGTCCCCAGCCCGCTTTGACCGGAAACTCTTTGAGGGTGTACTGGGCGTCGTGGATGATGAGGTCCGCGCCTTCGAGAAAGCGGACGTGGCGCCGGTCTCCATGGTGCACGGGCGCCGTCCCCGGCGGTGCTTGGTGAGGATGCAGGGAGTACGGCTCGTAATCCGTGGCGTAGACCAGCGTGGCGCCGTCCGCTTCCAGGCGATAGCCGAGCGTCAGGGCCGGATGGTTCAGATATTGCGCCGTGACGCGAATGCCGCCGAGTTCGAGAACGCCCTCTTTCAGGTCACGCAAGCGGATGTCGGCGTTCAACGTCTCGAGGGTGATGGGAAAATAATCGTAGGCCATCTGTCCCGCCAAGACCGATTCGAGTTGTCGCCCCCGCCGGCCTGGCGCGTAGACTTCCCAGACATTGTCAGGCGCAAATAGCGGGGCAAAGAACGGGAATCCCTGAATGTGATCCCAATGGGTATGCCCGATGAGGAGGTGCCCATGGACGGGCCTCTCCCCCGCCACTAAGGCTTGTCCCAGCCCGTGCGCGCCCGTGCCGCAATCGAGCACCACGAGCGTTCCGTCCTCGGCCTGCACTTCCACGCACGAGGTGTTACCGCCGTAGTGTAGCGTCGTATCACCGGGTTTTGGGATCGATCCACGGGTTCCCCAGAAGCGAACGCGCATCGCTCGTGCCTCCATCTCTCCTCATCGCTCGTCCACTTTTGCCAAGGCTCGCAAAGCGGGTAGCAACTGCGCCATGGCATCCTGCAGGGCGGACCAGGCGCTTGCCGCATCGGTGAGCGTCTCGTCGCGCCCCATGACCTCGAGCCGCAACGCCGCTGCCGCGACGGGCTGGGCGGCGAATATCGTGGCGGACCCTTTCAGCGTATGGGCCGCCCGCTGTAAGGCCAACGTATCTTCCTGCGCAATGGCCTGCTGTATGTCGGTCATCAGTTTCGGAGCTTCTATATAAAAGACGCCTATCAAATTCTGTAAGAGCGCGGCGTTGCCGTCAAGTTGTTCAAGCGCCGCCTCCCAGTCCAACACCGGCGTCGCCTCTAAATCGGCGCGGCTGGCGCCGGTAGAGAGCTGCGGCCCAGGCGCGGACCGAATCATCTCTTCAACCGCCTGATAGAGGTCTGCAGCGTGCACGGGTTTGGCGATGTAACCGTCCATGCCTGCGTCCAGACAACGTGCCCGATCATCGTCCATGGCGCTCTCGGTCATGGCGAGAATCGGAATATGCCCACCAGTTACCTGTTCTTGGGCGCGGATAGCGGCGGCCGTCTCGACGCCGTCCATGCCCGGCATGTGCACATCCATGAGGATGAGATCAAACGCCTCGTGTTGGACCGCGGTCAGGACGTCGTGCCCGTTATGCGCCACTACCACAGTGTACCCATGCTGGGTCAGGATCGTCTCGGCAATTTTCTGGTTGAGCCAACCATCTTCGGCCAGGAGAATACGGTGCGGCGGACGCTGCACAGGCGGCAAGGCGGTGGTGGGTTTTGGCCAGATGGAGCCCCAGCGCGACAACCAGCCCGGCTGTGGAGAGGTGACGCCATCGGCGGTATCGGGCGCACGCATAGGATGCCTTTCCCTCTTTGGGCAATAAAAAAGGCGCTGGCAGATTCCCATGACGGGTATGTCCGACTGCGCCTCGGGTCCCAAGCTCATCGAGTTCGTCTGTCCACAAGTCATCATGGAAGCGTGAGATAGTATACCTTGATGCCGGTGCGGCGCAAGGTGGCGCGTCATTTTTACCCGACCAAATGATGGTTTGAGGCGATGAATGATGATAAAATACTTGACACCGTTTCCGCTCCTGTATTTTAATTATGATAAGATCACAGAATTCATGTGCCGATGGCGCACATCCGGCGGTCTCGCCAGGGGAATGATGTAAACCCTGATGGGCAGAGACTTTGCAGAGAGAGAATGACCGTGCCACCCTCCCGCTTTCGTCTTGGGCTTCTCCTGCTGCTTGGGCTTGGGCTCATCAGTTTCGGGCAAGCGAAGCCGCAGGGGCCGCAAATCGTCTTGCGGCAACCCGCGCCCATTGATGCTTCGAGCGCCATGCCGACCATTCGCACCGCAACGCCCGCCGATGTCCGCATCGACTTCGAATCACAACGTGCGCCGGTTGATATGGATTCGCTGCAAGTTTGGGCTCGCAAGGGATTTTTTAAGAAGTCGGTGACGCATCGTTTCCGCCCGTACATTCGCGGCAATGCTTTGGTGGCCGAGGATCTGAAGCTTTCCGTCGGCCGGTTCGTGATTAGAGTTGTTCCTCAATAGCATAAGATCAGGTTCCCTAGCCCAGCCCAGATGCCCACCGAATCATCCTCAAAGTGATCTTTGCGGTTGCGGAAACGCTGCACCAAAATGTTGAAACGCTTCATACCGCCGATGGCATGTTCGATCAAGATGCGAACTTGACTCACGGCATAATTCGCCGCCTGCTGCTCCGCCGTCAATTCTGGAGTCGGATTCGTCTTGCTCTTCCGGGGTTTCTTGTGTGGAATCTCAAGCATTTCGCCTTTGTAGTCCGACTGAATCCCCTGATAACCCAGGTGCACCCAAACTTCTACGTCACTAAACCGGTCTAAGTCCGGTGGGAACTCTTGTTTTAACATGCTGTAATCATGGTTGTGACCACTAAACGTACGGCCCAGAAAGACGATCCATTTATCCGGCATCGACATCACTGTATTTTTCAGCGTATGGCTTTTTTTTACCACTATAGTGTTCACGTTGGGTCGTCTCATCTTGTGACCGGCGATAGCTTCTTTCAGTCGCATCAATAATCAGTTGATCCACACCTGACAACGCCTCCCTCAACGACTCTGGGGTCTTCAACTCTCGATAAGGCATGAGGTCTAACTGCACTAACGTGTCATACAGGATGGGAGAGAGCTTATGGAGATTTTCATTCGCTTTCGAACGTACCATACCAAATTGTGCACCAAGAACATCAAACGTCGGATACGTCTTGTAATAATATAGAACGAACAGGAGTTTGTCTGACAGAGTGGGTAATTTGCCTTTGATACCTGCACCCGGCTTTCGGCTGCGTTTGCCAGCTTGGACACCCTCCTCATAGCGTTTTTGCTGAGCCTGTTGATAGACGTGGCTGAAGGCGGGCAGCAAGAAGTCAAATTGCGTCTGAGACACACCGGTTAAGGCTTTCATCTGACGATCATCTCGGATAACCAATGACCTGGCTGGGCTCCCTCCATCGTTTGGGGGAGGATAGCCTACCTCATTAACTATTGGGGAACAACCCTATTGAGATTGCCATTGCCGATCGGCTCGGCGCCCGCACCTCGCAACGGTTTCGGCTTCTGGTTTACTGAAGCAGGGGGGTTGGGGCACAAGGAGAGGTGAGTCAGCACGGTTGGGAACGTGGCGCCTCGATGACGGCCAGGCGTTGCGGAGAGGCTCATAGCAATCGGGGCGGATGACGTCCCAGCATGATTTCTTCCTCACGTATGGCAAGGATGAGCAGCTGGTTCATCCGCAACGTTTCAATGGTCGCCCAAATGATGTAGTGTAGCAGGTATGACACTCATTGGGCAGGGGGCGTTCGTTGGGCTACTTTCTGTGCACGAAGCCGCAGGAGAGAAAGCAGCTCCGCCAGGTTCACTAGCCCTTCGGCCTCACGTCTTTCCGCATCGGTCAAATCGTTACCACTATCCTGGCGGTCCAGTAGCGCTTGAAGTCTTTGATTCACGCCTTCCGGTAACCTAAACTGCGCAAGATCCGCCGGGAGTTCAACTTCGATGAGAATATGTTCGGACATGAGTTAACACTCATTTTGTCTGATGATATGATGCCGCTCACTTGCTGAAATTGCCTCTGAGAAGCCATCGTCACATTGGCTGCGACTATCATATCACGCATTTGTGTTTCGCGCGATGAGCAGAGGGGGACCCTATGGGACCCCTCAAGATCTTAGAGATTCAGAAGCTAGAGATTCAGAAGCCAAAGTCATGGGAGCACCGCGACACCGACGCGAAAACCCAGATTGCCGCTGACGTCCTGTGTGTCGAGCCTGTTGCGGATGGCGCAACGAGTCCCGCGCGCGTGGAACGCGTGGAAGCTGAAGGAAGCGCCGCGCAGGACACGGGGCTGGTTGTCACGCACCTGCAGATCTTCTCGCTCCGTTCGCCTCGACGCATCTGCAGGATAGGGATAGTCGCCCTCAAGACTCCGCGTCCATTCCCAGACGTTTCCACTCAGCTCTTCCACGCCATATGGACTGGCGCCACTTGGGAAACATCCTACAGAGCTCGTCGTCTCAATCCCGGCTTCATCATAGTTTGCCCGATTCGGGTCCGGTTCATCTCCCCAAGGATATACCTGTCCTTCCGTCCCACGGGCCGCTTTTTCCCATTCCGCTTCGCTGGGCAATACGATTTGTCCTCCAGGTTGTCTCAGCAACTGAGCGAGCGGCTCCGGTGTCTCGGGCCATGCCTGCAGACACTGCGTCAGCCAATCACAGTAGGCCATGGCGTCGTGCCAGTTCACCCACACCACTGGATGGTTTGGATGACCGCTCAGGCAGTCCGTGTCTGCTGGCTCATGCCCGCTCGCTTCAATGAATGCCTGAAACTGGGCCACGGTCACTGGATAACGGGCGATGTGTCCGCAGCAACCATGTGCGGATGCGCTCTACCTTGGGCTCATGCCGCGCCGCCATGGCCGCCAGGCAGTTGTTTTCGAGCAGCACCTGCGCCGCCAGCAACGCCCCCCAGTAGCCCGACGCCTCGCTCTGGGGGGCCTCAGGCGGCGCGGCATAACACACGGCTTCAGCCAAGTTCCACGCTGCCGCCGTTGTCCCCCGCGATGCCTTCGCCCCCGCCAGCAGCGTCACTTCACGCCAGCGATTCGGTTCCGCCCGCAACAAATCCGCCAAGTCATCGGGAAAGCCCGCGTCCGTCAGATGACACGCCGCCAGGTATTCCTGAAACGTCCGATGCGGAAACGCATAGATCCCCACGCCACGCGGCTCCAGCAAGCCGGCGCGATCCCGGATATATTCGATGATTCGTACCGGGCGTACATCGGGATTCTGCTGCGCCTCCATCAAGGCCTGAACCAAGGTGCTCTGGGCAATATCCGCCGTGCCCACCAAGTTCGGCTGCTCACGGTGCGCCTCATAGGCTAGGCGGTTGAGGAGCTGACGCATGGCCTGCCGGTCAACCCGCAGCCATTCTACCAGGCTGGGTTGCACGACCTCGAGAGAGCCATCGGCCCGGCGTTGCTGCTTCTGGCTTTCCCACTACTCCAGCAGCAAGTCGACGGCATCGGCGTAGAGTTCCTCGCGCTGTTCCGGCAGCGTGCCGCCACGCCAGGCGTGCAGTGACGCCATCAGCGTTAGCAACAGCGGCCGGGTGGCCAAGTCGTACAGGCGGGGATTGCTCGCGATGGCGGTGTTGAGCAGGGTCGCACGGCCCTGTGCTTCTTCGACCGACAGGTTGCGCACTTGGCCCACATAGGCATGCCAGCGCTCCACAAAGTTCCGAATGTGCGCCCGCCCAAAGGGTTGTAGCGTAGCCTCGGCAAAATCCCGCAGTTTCCAATCCTGCTGCTGATAGGCATAGGTGCGGCTGGTCACCAGGATGACCACGCGGGGGAACACGGTGGCGAATTGTTCCACCACGGTTTTGATCTGCTCACGGCGTTGTCCGGCTTCCGGCACTTCGTCGAGACCATCGAGGAGTAGCAAGCCGCCATCCGTCTGCCATTCGGCCCGCAAGTCCGAGGCGAAATCCCGCAAGGTGCCCGGCAGCTCGTTGACGATGAATTGCCATAAGGTATCACGGCTGACCTCCCCCTCGGCCAGCTGCAAGCCACGCGCGACAAATTCCCGCAGAATCACGCGCACCGGCAGCAGCGCACCCCGATCCCACGGCTGCGGCTCCGGCTCGTCTTCCCCACGACGACGGTGCGGCTGTTCGTCTTCCGGTACCGGCGCGGTGAGCACCCCGAGATTGGCCTCGGCGCGGCCCAGCAGCTCTCCGGCCAGACACAGGGCGACGAAATTGACAAACGTACTCTTGCCACTGCCAGGGTCGCCGAGCAAAGCCACCCGATTTTCCCTGTTGAGCACCTCCAGAGCCGAGAGTTGCCGCTGCTCCCGGTCCGGCTGCCATGCCCGCTCATCCATGGCTTCCGTGCGCCGGGTCATGAGCGCGGTGTAGACGGCCGCTAAGTCGAGGTCTCGGCGGGATTCCTCGCGGATGGTTTTGGGGTCGATGCCCGCCAGCGGCACGCCGCGGACTTGCTCGATAAGCCAGTTGAGATAGGCTTGACGCAAAGGATCGCATGCGGCCGGCAGCTGATTCATGGCGACGCTGACCGCATGCGCCAAGTCCTCAGGCGAGGTAAAAAAGCTGACGAGTTGTTCCTGACAGAGTTCTGCCCGCAAGGCGTGAATCCGCCTGCCGCGATCGCCTTCACCTGTGATCTCATCCAGCAGTTGGCGTTGCCATGGCGCGTCCTCATGCAGGATGAAAATCAACCGGTGCTTGTTCCGTTTACCGGCTTCACGGTATTCCATTTCGGTGATGGCGTGTTGTTCCGGGTTGGCACGGGGCGGAATATAGCCATAGCGCCAGGCAAAGAGCCCCACATACACCTCACAGGCCGCTACATCAGCCAGGCATTTATCCGCCGGCCGCTCATCGGCTGCCACGTAGTCCTCCATGGCAATCACGTCGTGGCGCAGTTGCCGCAGCGTCCGATACACGGCTTCGCGATATGCTTGTAGATCGCTATAAGTTGAGGACAGGTAGATACGAACCACATCTCCCTCCTTGGCCGACTCGGCACGCGACGCTAAAGGATGGTGAAGATGGATGGTCATCAAGCATCGCTCCGGGCTGCTGGCGCCTCACCCGGAGCATCACCGGCAGGGAACAGCTACTTCGATTCCACAGGGAGCTTGGCGGCCACCCATTCATTCCAACCGCCTTTGAGGGCGTAGACTTTCGGATAGCCTTGGCTCGTCAAGTACTGTGCCACCCGGGCACTGGTTTGCTCGTGGCTTCAAGCGCAGTACAAGACGAGCGTTTTGTCTTTGCCGTAGGTGTCGGGCAAGGCGCCGGCATCATGCGGTTCGACACGGACCGCGCCCTTGATCTTGCGTTCGCTGCGGTCCCAGTCTCTGCTCGTGCGCACATCCACGACCACCAGAGCCGGGTCACCAAGCCGAGCTTTGAGCTCTTCCTTGGTCATACGGCCCCCGTCGTTTTGCGCCATGGCCACCGGCGCGATCAGACTGACCATGACCAGACCCACGGCCAGCATCCAGAGGGGTCGATTGCTCATAGTACCTCCTTGCTACAGATTCGATATCCCTATCCCATGCGTGCCAAAGCCCGCGTTTCTGTGTAACTCTACCACAGGTATGCACCCATCGCCCGCAGCCGTTCTTGCGTTCTTGTTTTCATTCCTCCTCCATTCCGCATGCCGCATTCCGCATGCCGCATTCGATTGACTTCCCTTGAGGAACGCGATAGGTTGGCAGCTCTACGATTCCGCATTCCGCAATCCGCATGCCGCATTCATAAGGGGGGTCATCGTGTTTGAAGGCTTCGAACGCAAACGCATTAGCACCAGCGGCGCCACCATCAACCTCGTCCAAGGCGGCTCCGGTCCGCCGCTGCTTTTGCTGCACGGGTATCCGGAGATGCACCTGATGTGGCACAAAATCGCCCCGCGTCTGGCCGAGGACTATACGGTCGTCGTCCCAGATCTGCGCGGCTATGGAGATAGCGGCAAACCCCACGGCGATCCGGAGCATGTGCAGTACTCAAAACGCGCCATGGGACAAGATCAGGCCGAGGTCATGCAGCAACTCGGGTTCGAGACGTTTGATCTGATCGGGCACGACCGTGGCGCCCGTGTCTCGCATCGGCTGACACTGGATCACCCACAGCGGGTGCAGAAACTCGCCGTGTTAGACATCATCCCCACGCACAAGATGTTCCAAATCGTCAACAAAGACATGGCCACCGCCACGCATCACTGGTTTTTTCTTATCCAGCCCTACGATTACCCGGAACGGGTCATTGGCGCCAACCCGCAATACTTCCTGCGGTATCGTTTCGAGCGTTTCGAGAACTACCAGACCATCTTCCCGCCCGAGGTGCTCGACGAATATACGCGCTGTTTCAGCGATCCAGCGACGATTCACGCCACGTGTGAAGATTATCGCGCGGGGGCAAGTATTGATCTCATCTACGACGACGAGGACTTTGGCCAAAACAAAGTTACCTGCCCTTTCTTTGCCTTGTGGAGTGAGAAAGGCTACGTGGGGCGGCATTACAACCCGGTGGAGATCTGGCGCGATTACGCCACGGATGTGCGCGGCCAATCGCTCCCGTGCGGGCATTACCTGCCAGAGGAAATGCCCGATGAGACGTATGCGATCTTGAAGGACTTTTTGCGGGGATAAATCAACGCCCCTCCATTATCTATCCGGCGAGCAGCAGATCGCGGGTGAGATCCATATGCCCATGGTGTTGTGCCAGCTCGGTGTAACACTGCAGCAAAATCTCGCCCTGTTTCCAATCTTGCATACGAGCCGCACGCCCGGTCAGCGTCCTAGCCGGGGGCTGGTCTCCCTGCGCCTGCGTGATGTCGTGTTGGATCTGCTCTTGCAACGCGCGCACGGCCTGGCGAATATCGGCCACTGTCCCCTGGGCTGAAAACTCGGCGTCCCGGTCGCGCTGCACGTCGCGCCCGGCAATCGCCGCGCCCAAAAAGAAATTCGTCAGCCCGACACAATGGGACATAATGACGTAGGGTGAGTTCGCCCCCGGGAGGTCAGGACGTTGGTTGACACGCGCATCGCCCAGCTCTTCCACCTTGCTCAGCATGCCATCCAGAGCACGATTGATAAAAAAGAGAAAATCCTTGGGGTCCATAGACATACGTCACCTCACTTTCTCAATTGCGGATTGCGGATTGCGGATTGCGGAATAGAAAACGGAGCGGGGTCCGGGCACGGCGCGCCGCCTACTAACCACTAACCACTTCTACCCCTTATCGATCCAGGCGGCGAGCATCCGCCCACCGTAATCGAAGCCCAAGTTGGTGTTGTAGTTTTTGACGTGGGGTTGCCATGAGGCCAAGCGCTCCGCGGCCGAGGCATAGACGTAATAGACCCGGTCCGCTGCATAGCGCTGAATCTCGGCAAAGATCTCCCGGCGCGGTTCGGATATCCTTGGTGACCCGTTGTTTGTGGAACAACTCCGTCATCTTGGGATCATTCACATGGCTGCTGTTAGAACTACTTTTGGGATCATAGAGATGCTGGATATGGACTTCCGGCTCCAACCCGGCTCCCATGAGTCCGTAGCCCATCTCGGCGTAGTCGCCGCGAAAGGTTTTCTTGATATAGTAGCCGTAATCCTTGGGCGCCAGCGTCACCTCGATCCCAACTTCCCGTAACATGTCGACGAGGAGCTGCGCCCTCTCGGCGTGAGCCGGGCCATACTTCGGGGTGAATTCCATAGTGGTCTTAAAACCTTTGGGGTAGCCGGCCTGCGCCAAGAGTTTTTTCGCTTTGCCGGGATTGTATTCGTACCACTCGGCGCCTGGACCCAGCTGATCAATAGGGAGTGACCAATCCACCAGGGCGGGTGGAATCGCCGGCACCATCATCCCCTTGCCTTCGTTGAGCGCATCGAGCATGCCCTGGCGGTCGATGGCCAGGCTGATGGCACGCCGTACCTGCACATCGTGAAAAGGCAGATCCTGGCGGTCAAGCCGAAACGTCATACGACTGACAATATCCCACAGAAACGGTTTATAGATCCAGTCCGGGTGTTGCTGTTTGAGTTGGTCATACTCATCATATCCGATCGAGGTGATGAAGCCCGAGCCAAAGTCTAATTTCCCCGCGCGATAGGCGGACTGGCTGGTGGAGCGATCGGTGATAATGATCCACTTGACCTTATCGACGTAGGACAACCCTTGACGGAAGTAAGCCGGGTGACGGACGAAGGTGGCTTGCACATTGGCATCGTATTTTTCCAGGACCCAGGGTCCGGTTCCGATCGCCGCCTCGGGCGTTTTTAGATCACCGAATTTTTCCACCGACTCACGCGGCAAAATCGCGGCGCTCATCGGACGGGCGAGCTGATCCAGAAACCACACGTAGGGCTGTTTGAGGGTCACCTTGACCGTGTATCAGTTGGGCGTTTTAACCTTGTCGATCATCGCGAGATTTTGCCGTCGGGCATTGCCCGGCACCGTCAAAAAGCGATTGAGCGTATATTGCACATCATGCGCCACCAGCTCACGCCCATTCACGGACGGCTTGTCGTGCCAGCGGACCCCTTCGTGCAGCTTGAAGATATAGGTCACATCGTCCGGCTGCGTCCAGCTCTCGACCAGATCGCCCTCGAGCTCCAAATGGCCAATGGGGACATCCGGTCCCGCCTGATAACGAAAGAGTCGACTGTAGATAAAGCTGGTGGTGGTCTGGGTGCGGTGCGTCCCCTCCAGGTGGGTATCAAAACCCCGCGGGTCATAGCCCCTGACCCGAAACGTCCCACCGTGCTGCGGCGTCGCCGCCTCGGCGGACGGCGACGCCAGCAACGAGCCCGAAGCCAAGGCGGCTGCTCCGGCTGTCGCGCCACCCTTGAGCACCTCCCGACGCGTGTAGTCAGCCGGAAACGGCTGATTCCATGATGGTCTTGACGGCATACGAGTCTCCTTCCTTGGTCACATCCCCGACCTCCGCGTCAGCTCCCACGCAAACGGGGATCCAACACATCCCGCAGGGCATCGCCCAGCATGTTAAAGCCAAACACCGCAACGGAAATGGCCACCCCCGGCCAGATCGCTAACCAGGGCGCCCGGTACATGTAGACGCGGGCCGAGCCACTCAACATCTCGCCCCACGACGGAAACGGTGGCGGCACGCCAAACCCGAGGAAACTCAAGGCCGACTCGGCCAGAATGACGCTTCCCAAGCCGATGGTGGCAATAACGATAATGACGCTAAAGACATTTGGCAGGATGTGCCGAGCGATAATGCGACCGTGGCTCGCCCCTGCCGCCCGAGCCGCTTCAACGTACGGATTCTCTTTGGTTGCCAGCGTCGCACTGCGGATGATCCGGGAACTGCCAGAGGCCGACAAAATGCCAATGGCAACAATCAAGGTGAGCACGCCCGGTTGCAGCACCGAAATGAGGCTGAGTAAGATCACCAACCACGGAAAGGACTGCCAGGCATCGACCAAGCGCTGGAACAACATATCGAACCATCCACCGAAATAGGCACTGGTCATGCCGACGAGGGAGGCCAGCAGCACGCCGGCACCAATGCCGCCAAAGCCCACCGAGACGGAAATGCGAGCCCCATAGACAATGCGGGTAAAGACGTCTCGGCCCAGATTGTCGGTGCCCATGATATACGTGACGCTCGGCGGCTTGAGCCGTTCCCGTAAATTCCGTTTGTTGTAATCATAGGGGGCAATGACGTCGGCAAAAAGGGCCAAAAAGATCATCAGTGCGACGAAGCCCCCACCCAATGCCCCAAGGGGTTTGGCTCGGGCAAAACGCAGGAACGCCCGACTCATCCGACTGAACCGTCTTGAACGCGACGTCCCGCTGTCATAACCGGACAGCGGGGCCGCCTCCACCCGGTCAACCATCGGCGTGTCTCCTTATGTGCTCGCCCTCTACCTAGTACTGCGTACGGCACATTGTTCGTCGGTTGATCGCTCTGATATAGTTTGGCTTACGGCGTCCGAACTGGTGACGGACTTCTGCCGGTGTGTCCTAGCTATAACGAATGCGCGGATCAAGATACGCATAGGCCAAATCGGTGACTAAATCCATCACCAGCACGATCGTCGCCAAGGACAGATTGACCCCCTGAATCACCGGGTAATCCCGCTGAATCACCGCTTCGATGAAAAAGCGTCCCATACCGGGCAAGCCGAAGATCTGCTCCATAATGACCGTCCCACCCGCAATATTAGCGACTTGCAGGCCCATGATGGTCACCACCGGGATGAGGGCGTTTTTCAGCCCATGCTTGAGGACCACCATGCGCTCTCGGAGACCTTTGGACCAGGCTGTCCGCACGTAATCCTGTCGCAGCACCTCGAGCATCTGCGCCCGCAGTAGGCGCATGACGCTCGCTGCGGAGGAGAAGCCTAAAATGAGAGCGGGAACGAGAAATTGACCCAGATGGGACCAGGGATGGTGGCGAAATGCCACATATTGAATGGGGGGTGTCCACGCCCACTAGATCGAGGGCAGGACGACCACCAAGGTTGCCAACCAGAAGCCCGGAATCGACAAGCCACCAATAGCCAGACTCCGCGCCGTGTAATCCGGAACCGTATCCTGGCGCACCGCAGCAAGAACCCCAATCGGAATCGCCATGAGCAAGGCGCAGGCCAGGGTCATCAGCCCTAATTCCAAACTCACGGGAAGCCGTTCCAAAATTTCGTCGAGGACGGGTTTTTTGGTCCACAACGAGACCCCGAAATCCCCTTGAGCGGCCTTGACCATCCACTCGACGTACTGAATATGAATGGCTCGGTCGATGCCAAGCTTGCGACGCATCTCCTCGAGGTCTTGGGCGTGGGCTTGATCCTCAAACATCATATCGACCACATCGCCCGGGATGAGCCGTGCGAGAGAGAAGACGATGAACGACACAATGAACAAGGAAGGCAGCAGCAGCAAGCGTTTGAGTACATAATGACGCATCACGTTCCCCTAGCTCTGTACCTGCGCCAGCGCCGCCTCCGCCTGGGGCAGCCAAAACCTCATGTCCATCGACCGGTAGAGCGCCATGGCGGCCGAGAGTTCCAGACACGCCTGTTCATCCCGCCGCGTCTGGCCATAAAGTCGGCCCAGACCGAGGCGGCAGTGGGCCTGAAGCGGACGCATGCCGAGTTCCTCGGCTAGAGCCAAGGCCTGCTGGTAGTGGACTTCGGCCTGCTCCACCGCCGGGGAATCGCCCTGCATGACGCTCTCGCCGAGAAGCCAGAGAGCTCGTGACTCCAGGCCTCGCGTCTTGTGATCACGGGCCTGTGCCAGGACCTCCGCGGCATGCCGGTGCGCGTCTTCTACCCGATTGGCCAGAAGATACGCCTCGGCACAAAAAATGAAAGTCCGGGACATGTCGTCATCCCCCCCGACCTGCTCCAGCAAGGCGAGGGCGTCAGCTGCCCGTCCGGACCAGGCGTAGGCCGGGGCCAGATAGGCCACGGCGATGCGGAAAAAGATCGGCATGTCGGCATCCTGGCTCAGGGCGAGGGCGCGTTCCAGGAACGGGATCGCCTGCGCAAAGTTCCCTTGCTGCAGGTGCAGATACCCGACACGGGTAGAGGCGGCAAGGCGCTCGTAGGGCCGATCAACCACCTCGGCGATGTGCAGGGCTTCTTCGCCGCAAGCCTTGCCCTCAGCAAATGCACCCACGTCCGCCAGACACAGGGTCAGGTAAACACGGTTCTGGACGGGAAGGCGGACGGATGGCTGCATGACGCGCTGAGAGAGCTGATCGTCTTGGAGGGATGTGTTAACGCTTCTGAAGCACTCGATGGCCCGTGGGTAGTCGCCCAGATCGTGATGGAGCTGGCCCAGGTCATGGCGCGACCGCCTCTGCATCTCGCGATCTCCAAGGACGGTGGCGATGTCCTGCGTGCGCTGACAATAGGCCAGAGCCTGGTCGAAGTCGTACATCGACCGGTAGACGATAGACAGGTGTCGTGAGACCTGCCCCAGCCGAGGTTGATCCTCCAGTGCTTCGGCCAGGGTTTCGGCGACCCTGAGGTGCGGAGCATCTGTGGGAACTCCCCGAGCGGCAGCAGCGCGGCAAAGAGACCACGTCGTAAATCGATGCTCTGTTCGAGCGCATCACGCTCTTGCGGCAGATGCTCGAGCGCTTCGAGCGCCTGCTCAAAGTGCACCACGGCTTCCCGATACGCAGGCCGGTCCATGGCTTTGTCCCCGGCCTGACGCGAGTACATCAGGGCCTTGCGCCATGTCTCGCCCCGCAGGGCATGGTAGGCCAGCCGCTCGACGTGGTCGTCCAGCTAGCTTGCCCGCAAGGTCTTCAAGTATCGCCACGACCCGTCCATGCAACACCCGCCGCCGTTCATGCAGCAGACTTCCGTACGCCACCTCGTGGGTCAGGGCGTGCTTGAAGGTATAGACCGGTTCGGGAAAAAGGCTGGTTTCATAGAGAAACGCTGCGTCTTGGAGGTGCATGAGACCTCGATACAGCGGGTACTTCTGCGCCAATGACCGCCGCCGTTTGCAAGAGCTGTTTGGCCTCTGGTGGTAGCCGATCAATCCGGGCCGCCAGGACCGCCTGCACGGTCGCGGGCACCTGAATCGTGGGCAGCTCCTACATCAGACGATACGCCCCCGGATCGCCCGCGAGAATCTGCGTCTCGACCAGCGTGCGGATACTCTCTTCAAGGAAAAAGGGATGGCCTGCGGTTCGCTCCATCAGGAGCCGTTTGAGTGGCGTCAGGCTGGGATCGTTCCCGAGCAATCCCTGGAGTAACGCGTCCACACTCGCCGGCGGCAGGGCATCGAGCTGGAGCTGCGTATAGCAGGGCTGATCACCCCAGCTGTGCTGATACTCTGGACGATAGTTGACGAGCAACAGGAGCCGGGCCATCGGGATCAGCTCGATCAGACTATCGAGGAGCGCCTGGGTTTCGGAATCAATCCAGTGCAGGTCTTCAAAAACCAGCAGCAGCGGCTGCACGTGACTCTCGCACAACAACATGCGCCTGAGTGCATCGAGCGTGCGTTGGCGCCGCCTGGGTGGGTCGAGTTGGAGAAACGGGCTGTCCTCGGGCAGGGCCTTCAACACGTATAACAGCGCTGGAATCGCCTCCTGCAGGGTCTCGTCCAGGGTCAATATCTGACCGGTCACTTTGGCTCGGATGGTACGAGGTGTGTCACCGTCCTCCACACGCACATAGCGCTTCAGGAGGTCCACGACCGGGAAGTACGGAGTGGCCTTGCCGTAGGACACGGACGTACTCTCCAGCACCAACCATCCCTGCGTCCGGTGGGAGTGAATCAATTCGTAGACCAAGCGCGACTTGCCCACACCGGTCTCGCCCACGGCCGCGACGACTTGCCCATGTCCGGCTCCGGCCTGTTCGAGCGCCTGCGTGAGAACTTGGATTTCGGCATCTCGCCCCACAAACTGAGTCAAGCCTCGTGCGACCGCTGCCTGCAGGCGTTGTCGGTTGGCGCTGGCCCCGATCAGCTCGAAGACGTCTACCGGGTCCGTGATGCCTTTCACGGGAATCAGCCCCAAGGCGTTGACCTGTATGAAGCCCTCGACGAATCGAAGCGTCTCAGCCGTCAGTCGGATGGTGCCTGGCAAGGCCAGCTGCTCCATGCGGGCTGCCAGATGCGTCGTGGCCCCGACCGCCGAGTAATCCATGTGCAAATCGTTGCTAATGGTCCGGACCACGACTTCCCCGGAGTTGAGCCCGACACGGAGGCTCATCTCGATCCCATGGACGCGACGCACCTCGTCGGCATAGGACTGCATCGCGGCCTGCATCGCCAAGGCGGCATAGCACGCCCGCACGGCATGATCTTCATGCGCCAGGGGGGCGCCGAACAGGGACATGATGCCGTCACCGAGCACCTGATTCACCGTGCCTTCATAGCGATGCACGGCCTCCATCATCAGGTGCAGAGCCGGATCGAGAAGTCGCCGAGCCTCTTCCGGATCGAGGCCTTCGATCAACTCCGTGGAGCCTTTCATGTCGGCAAACAGGACCGTGACCTGTTTGCGTTCGTCTTCCAGGGCCGATTTGACTTGGAGAATTTGCTCAGCGAGATGCTTGGGGGTGTAGGTGGACAAGGCGGCGCGATGATCGGATGCGGTAACGTCCCGTGCGGACTCTGGCCATGAAACGGACTCGGATGATTCCGTCCAGACGAGTCCTCGACCCTTTTCATCTCGGATCTGAGGGTAGGCAAAGAGGAGTTCTTCCCTGAGGTCGTCTAACGCCGTATCATCAAGGTCAAACTACCTACCGAGCATGCGATAGGTGACCCGCTTGCGGCTGCGCAGCAGTTCCACAACTTGGTCGAGCACCTCGTAAAGGTCCACCCCTCACCCTCCCTACCGTTCTTCCTCAGGTCCCGCCGCAACCTTTGCGGGCATCATACCAGAAGTCTAGGCATCATGGCGTTTTGCTCAGAAGGGCGTTCGAGACGGGTTTCAAGGACAGAAGATACACCGCAATGGCCTGCAAATCCGCCTCACTGAGATACTGATAGCCGTTTTCGATCATCTCACTCATCAGACCCTGGGTATCGTCCCCGTCGGGTTTCAGCCCGGTTTGCAAAAACCACACGATGTCCGAAATCAACCAGTTCCCGATACCGGTGGCCTCATCCGGCGTGATATTCGGAGCCAGCTCGCCTTCCGGCCCATCTGCCGCACCCGCATAATACATCGAGGTCTTCGGGCCACCCATGACATTGCGCGGGGTATGACACTCCCCGCAATGACCCAACGCGGTTGCCAGATAGGCGCCCCGGTTCCACTCTAGCGATTGACTCGGATCCGGTTGAAACGCGCCGCGGCGAAAATATAGCCATTTCCAGCCGCCAAGCGTGAAACGCCAGCTAAACGGCGGCGATAGATCATGCGGGGTGTTGGCCTTTGCAACCGGAGGCACCGAAAACAGGTAGGCTTTGAGATCGAGGAGGTCTTGCTGGCTCATCTTGGTAAAAGACGTGTATGGAAAGACCGGGAAATAATGTCCACCGCGCGGTCCCACGCCTTCGGTCATCGACTTGATGAAGGCGTCGTCGCTCCAGGCGCCGATACCGGTTGTTTTGTCCGGCGTGATATTGGTAGCATAGACTTTCCCAAATGGGGTTTTAATGGCGCGTCCACCGGCCAGGAAGGCCCCTTTATTTTTGACGTCAGTGTGGCATCCGCAGCCGCCTGTGGCGCGGAAGATGTACTCGCCGCGCTGCACGACAGCAGGATTCTGGCCCCATACTGGAAGAGCCAACACGAGCATGAGCCATGCAAGCGGGAGAAGGTATCGAGACAATGCCATCGTATGTGGTGTACTCAGGTCACGAGCCGGGCAGCCCGCGTTGCGCGGCTTCCCGACTCTCATCCCATCCTATTACATCTACCGTTTGAATCGTTCCTCTTTAGGTTTGCGGAAGGGCTTGTGGCAGCCGCCACAGGCCTTACCCAAGGCTTTCACTTGAGCGCCAATGGCCGCCATGTCGTCTGATTCCGCCACCTTGGCGAGCTTGCCAGCTTCTTCCCCCATCTTTTTCGCGGCTTCGGTGAATTTGTCCCAATCCTTCCAGATGTCCGGTTTTGCGTCTGTTTTTCCTTCCGTGACCTCTTTTTTGAAGGCCGCTTCAATCATCGTGCTGGACGTCTGAATGGCTGCGGCGTGCGTGGCGATATGCTTCTGATAGGGCAACTTGGTTTTCAAGGTGACCCCAATCGCAGCCATATTGCCGCCGACGGATTGCATGAGCTTTTGCCGGTATACGGCATAGTGTGCATCTTGGGGTTGGGCGTACGCCGTCACGGCAAGACATATAAGACCGAGAAATACCGGGAAAAATGTCCATAGATGTGGCCGTCTGCTCGTCATGTAGGTCTCCTTCCTCAGGGAGTTATCTCGCTTGGCAAGCGGGTGACCTCATCTCGGCAACCCCGTCTCACCTATACCCACGACCGGCGCACCGTAGCATTCTCGTCCATGTCGGTCAAGACCATTCTTTGTCTCGATGCAGACTGCGGCCGGTTGCTCTGAACATCCGGTTGATTCTGATGCACGTCTGTGCCAACATGATCCACAATTGGTTTGGTGTGAACAGGGTGGCCTGGCAGTCTACCCGCCTTCCCGATTAACACGTAACGGGCCCGGTCCGAGCAGACGTGATGGAGCCAACCCCAGCGGTATGCACCCTATTCAGGTGAATCCTTTTGGAGCGCTCGTGTTTTCTCTCCGAGCTATAGGCGTCATCGGCGCCCTCATGCTGTTCTGTAGCGATGGTGCTCGTGCACCTGACGTTGTCCTCGGACCCACGCTTGCACCCTATGATGGGTTCCGCTACGTCGATAGGTCTGGCACGCATTTGCCGCCCGCCACGCTCGACACGAAATGTCTGGACGCCACCTTCGTCGACGCCGATGGCGATGGCGACCTGGACGTGTTTCTCGCCAATGAGCACCGGAAAAATCTGCTGCTGGACAATGACGGAGCGGGGCAATTGACCGATGTTAGTCAGAACCGCATTCCACGGGCTTCTCGCGATAGCGAGGATGTCGCCGCCTTCGACACCGACGGCGACGGCGACCGCGATCTCATCATCGTCAGCGAGCATGATCAGACCAATGAGTACTACCGCAACGATGGCGACGGCTCGTTCCGTGACCATCCAGCCGGTCTTCCCGTGCGCGGCGTTTCAAATGCGATTGCCTACGGCGACATCGATGCGGACCAAGACATCGATGTGGTGATTGGCAATGACGGGCAAAACACCCTGCTGCTCAACGATGGCGCCGGGGAGTTCGTCGATGCCACGCCGGCCGCGCTGCCGGCGCGGCGTGATGAGACCCAGGATGTCGAGTTGGGTGACGTCGATCATGATGGCGATCTGGATCTGGTGGTGGCCAACGAGGATGACAATCGCCTTTTACTGAACGACGGCCATGGCCGCTTCACCGATGCGGCATCCGATGCACTGCCGCTCGTCGGTCCTGAGGAGACGCGTGACGTCGATTTGGCGGACATCGACCAGGACGGGGATTTGGACATCTTCTTCGGCAATGTGCGGCTGACGAAAGGCGCACCAGCGCAGAATCGGCTCCTCCTCAACGACGGTGCCGGCATGTTTTCGGATGTGACCGGTAGCCGCCTCCCCCGCGACATCGACAACACCATGGATGGAGATTTCGTCGACCTCGACGGGGATGGGGATCTCGACCTCGCCACGGCCAACTACGGTGACGAGGAGCGGGGTCGCGAGCTGACCCCGTACCGCATCTTGCTCAATATCGATGGGATTTTCGCCTTGCGGACAGAAGCGGTGTTGCCCGCGGGCACGACTGGCCATGGCTTCGATCTCGAAGCCGGCGATCTCAATCAGGATGGTGTGCCGGACTTCTATCTGTGCAGCGGAAGAAGTCTGGATCGATTGATTCTTTCGCAGCCGGCTGACTAGTACTGCGGACCTCCCCCTCCCTTTGCCAAAGGGGGGATTTCCCTTGCGGTGCCATTTCGACTCAGTCCCCGAGGCTTGCTTCTTCAGCTTCAATGGCTTGCCGGAGTTCGATGGCATAGTTTTGCATCACGACGGTCACTACCTCCGTTTCCGGCCGACTCGTCCAAGATTCTTCTCGATCCCAGAATCGATTTTTGAAACGAGCCAGCCACACGTCCTCCTCGCTTGCGGGCTCATAACCCACGAATGGGGAAATGGGAGAGGGGTCGAATCCGACGGGTGGTGAGGGCGTTGACACCCCTGGCGTCGGGCCACGAGCGTACAAGAGCAGTTCGTGACCACTCTTGAATTCTCCCAAGATCAGGGCTTGCCTCTGGGCTTCCTCGATCGCTTGTCGCATCGTTTCTTCTGAGAACGCCACACCTGTCTCCTCCGGATATGGCCAAGGAATGGGCTTCATCGTATTTCTCGGACGAGGATCAGCCAGCGCAAGCGGCGCGGCGCCGAACCGCGCCCACCTCTGCCTGCCCGGAATGGCTACGTCGCCCGCGCCGGCCATACCGGCTCGTTGTAGCCCAGCGGCACCGAGGGCCGCGCCCAGTGCGGCGGCGTCTCGGAAAGGCGCACCACCGGCCCGAGATGGCGCAGCCGACCCACGGGCGTGTCACTCGCCATCAACCAGCGTTCCAGCTCCGCAGGGGTAAATTCCGTCGGCACGTCCTTGAGGTCGGTCTCCGGTGCCTGGCCGCGCCCGACGAGCCAGCGCCCGACCTGCGCCAGAGAAATCCGCACCAGCCAGCTGCCGCCCTCACGCACGCGGCGGGCGAGGGCCACCATCGCGCCGAACGCCATCAGATAGCCGGTCAGATAGTCGATCGCCGACACCGGATAAAACTGCGGTCCCGGCTCAGCACCTGGGAACAGCTCGCCCTGGCGGTGCGTGATGCCGCTCACCGTCTGTACCACCGTGTCAAAGCCGCGGCGCGACGCCCACGGCCCGACATGGCTAAAAGCGCACATCGAGACGTAGACGAGACCAGGCCGCAATTGCGCCAGTTCCTCGGGCGAGAGCCCGCGCTGGCCAAGCGTTCCCGGTCGGTACCCTTGCGAAAACACCTCGGCCTCGCGAACCAACCCGCGCAGCGTCTCGAGATCCTTTTCGTCGCGCAGATCGAGATGGGCGGAGAGCTTGCCGTGGCCGGTATCGTATTCCTGATGGCCGATACTGGGCAAGTGCGCCCCGGTGATCTTCAGGACATCGGCCCCGTGCTCGGCTAGGGTGCGGGCACAGGTCGGCCCGGCCAGGACGCGCGTCAGGTCGAGCACCCGCACGCCCGACAAGGGCCGGTCGCCCTCCGGAAGCTTCTCCGGCGGGCTGTCGCCGATCTTGACGATCTCCATCAGGGGCAGCGAGGCAATCGCCGCGGCCTGCGGGTGCTGGGCCCACTCGTCCATGGTACGCACCATGCCCCCGGCGCCCTTGGCGGCGATGATCGCCTCCTCAAGCTCCAGCGCGTCCCACTTCGCCACCGCTTGGCGCATCGCCTCGCGATCTTCCGGCACGCCGAGCACGCTGAGAGCGGCGGCGCGATGGTTCGGGAAATTACAGTGGAGATAGCTCCAGCGGCCGTTCTTGGCCGGATAGACGCCCATCACCGAGTGGCGATCCGTCGAAACCGGCGCCCCGTCCATGTGCATGTACTTGCCGCTGCGCAACGAGGCCGTCGCCTGGCGGGTATCGACTGCGACTTCCTGGCGACGCCCGATGCGCAATTCCCACAGATCGGAGACCGCGAGGCCGAGCGCGGCGAGCGCGGCGGAACTGGTCTCGCCAATGCGGAAGGGCGTCGGCAATATCGGATCGGCGCCGCCGGTGATCTCGACCTCGCGGGCGCGCGTCTTGGGCCAGCCGGCGATCGGCAAAAGCGTATGCAGAGCCTCATGGGTCATGGTTGCAACTCCTCCTTCTTGGCTATACAAACATCTAGGTTTCAGCCACCACGGGGTTGCGGAGCGTACCGATTCCACTGATCTCGATTTCGACCACGTCCCCGGGCTTCATATTGGGGGTGGCGCCCTCCGAGCCCAGCCAGATGACGTCTCCGGGATGGAGGGTGCTATACCGGCTGATTTGGGCGATGTGAGTCGCGGCGTCAAAGATCATATCCCGGGTATTGAACTGAATTTGCACCTCGCCATTGATCCGGACCGTGGTGTCCAAATCGTTGGGATCGAGTCCCGTGGCAATCCAGGGTCCCATCGGTTTGAATGTATCGGAATTCTTCGCGCGCCACAGCGAGCCGTCTTCGATTTGCCAGGTGCGCTGACTCACATCGTTACCAATGGTGTAGCCCAGCACATAGCTCAACGCCTCCGCTTTGGAGACATGCTTCGCCGTCTTGCCGATGACCGCCACGAGTTCACCTTCGACCTGGAATTCATCCGAGGCATCGTTGGGTTTCACGATGGGTTCGTCAGGCGCAATAATCGCATTTTGGGTCCGGTAGCCGATGCCCGGTTCGGTGCGGTTGCTGAGTTTGCTACCGGAGTAGGTCGCCCACCACTGGTTGTGCACCTGATAGTTGAGTCCACCCGCGTAGAAGGTGGTTGGGATGACGGGCGCCAGCAGCTTGATCTCGCTCAGGGGATAGTGGGTGGAGGTGACACGGTACGTGTCAAATGGACTACCGGAAACCTCAGTGACTCGCGCATCGTCCTCGACGATGCCGTAGTGGATCGTCTGGCCTGCCTGAAAGCGACACCACTTCATACGGTTGGTCTCCTTGCAAATGTTGCCTGCACGTCACGGGGGGTTCCGTTGCCCGTGCGCGCTCACCGATGCGGCTATCATACCACAAGCACCGAGCCCTTGCCGGAGAAGTCGCGGTACCGCTCCTTCCTGTGCTATGATACGGGCGATGGAGCGCATCGAGTGATGTGAGTCATGGCGAGCTAGCGCGCGACGCGCTAAGAGCGAGGGGGAAACGTCATGTTTAAATTTGTGCATCATGTCCACTATGTGGTTCACGACCGGGATGCGATGGTGCAGTACATGGAGCAGAATTTCGGCATGAAGCCGGACAAGCTGGTGCTCTACGAAGATCGCGGTATGAAAGACGCCCTATACGACGTGGGGCAGAGTCACATCCAAATTACGGAGCCGTTAAATCCGGACTCGGATATCGCCAAACATCTGGCCAGTCATGGTCCTGGGGTCTATCACGTGGCTTGGGGCGTCGACAATATCCGGCAGGCAGCCCAAGACCTGGCGACAAAAGGCAATCAAATGCGGGGCAAGGATGGCGTCACCGAAAGCCCGCGCGGCTATCTCACGTCCAATATCGATCCGGGCAGCTCGCAAGGGTTGTGGTTTCAATTGGCAGAAGGATAGCAGGGGGGTGCGGTAGGCGCGGTATCGAGGGTCTGACCGCTTGATGTCGATTCTGGCTCATGGGCAGCGATCCGACGATGGCGCCGCTCATGGCCATGGCGCACGATTGCGCTTGCGTCCGACTAGAAAAATCGGATGTTTCTCGTCCAGGCATTGAACGCTTCGGCGTTCTCTTGCGCTAAATACGTTTTGTGCCGCGCCTTGTCCCAATAGATGGCCTCGCAGATGACGTTTTTTAGACACCAGCCCGCATAGGACGTACGCCACAACCACGCGTCAGTGAGGATGGCACCGTGGAGGCAGGCTCCCGTCAGGTCAGCACCGCGGAGATCGGCTCCTTGGAGATTGGTCCCACGGAGGTTCGCTTGGGACAGGTCGACGCCCACGAGTTTGGCGCTCCGTAGATCCGCGCAACGCAAGTTGGCTTCACGGAGATTGGCTTCGCACAAATCGGCTTCACGGAGATTGGCTTCGCACAAATCGGCTTCACGGAGATTGGCTTCGCACAAATCGGCTTCACGGAGATTGG
>CBCXVS010000063.1:0-28400 GCA_965178525.1 uncultured bacterium
CTTGAGCCGTGTGCGATGAAAGTCGCCCGCACGGTTCTGAGGGGGGGGGCATGGCGACATGATGCCCCTACCCGATGCAGACCGCTTTATGCTATAATTCACACATGACCCGTTGGATGAGGTTGTGACCCATGCATATCGGTATTATCGGACTCCCATCTTCTGGCAAGACAACGGTGTTTCAGACGCTGACGCAATCCGAGGGGCTTGGCATGCGCGCCGGGGGCAAAGCGGATACGCGCATTGTGCCAGTCCCGGACCCCCGGTTGCAAACGCTCGCCGCCATATATACGCCGGGCAAGGTGACGCCAGCCACCATTGAGTTTGTGGACCCGCTGGTCGTGGGTCAGCAGGGCATGCATTATGTCGAAAGCTTGCTGCCGCTCATGCGCGAGGCCGATGCCTTGGCGCATGTGGTGCGGGCCTTCGACAGCCCCGCGGTACCGCACCCGCAGGGAGAGGTCCATGCCAGGCGCGACTTCGATACGTTGAACAATGAGCTGTTGCTGGCTGACTTGGCCGTGGTGGAGCGGCGCGCGGAACGGCTTGCAAAAGACGTGAAAAAGATAAAAGATCCGGACTTGGCCAGTGAGTATGCCCTGTTACAACAATGTCAGGAAGCCCTGGAAAATGCCTGTCCCATTCGCCAGCTTGAGCTGACGGAGGAGGATCGTAAGCGTCTCCGCGGTTTTGGTTTGTTGACGAGCAAAACGCAGCTCGTGGTGTTGAATCTCGATGAAGCGGCCATTGACACGGAGGTGGAGGAACTGGTTCAATTTCGGGAGCATATCGCGGATCCGGATCTGGATGTGATGCCGCTCTACGGGCGTATCGAAAGCGAAATCGCCCAATTGCCTTCTGATGAAGCCGAGGCGTTCCTGGAAGAACTCGGCGTGCAACAAAGCGGACTCGATCGGTTCATCCGAGCCTCGTACCATCTCCTCAACCTCTGTTCATTTTTCACAGCGGGTGAAAAAGAGGTGCGCGCGTGGACGATCCCACGAGACCTCCCGGCGCAGCAAGCCGCAGGCGTGATTCATTCGGACCTGTCGCGCGGCTTCATCCGCGCCGAAGTGACGCATTATGACGATCTCGTCGCCAGCGGCTCTATGGCCAAGGCCCGCGATGCCGGGAAGCTGCGCCTGGAAGGCAAAGCGTATCCGGTACAGGATGGCGATGTGATGTTGATTCGGTTTAATGTGTGAGGTCGTTTCAATACGACACATGATGTCCCGACACTGAATAAAGGAGGACTAGCATGTCAAAGGCCCTAGAGGGCGTTCGTATCCTGGATATGACCCACGTGCAGTCCGGTCCGTCCTGTACGCAGCTCCTGGGTTTTCTCGGGGCCGACGTCATTAAGATTGAGCCCGCAGGCCGTGGCGACATCACCCGCGGACAACTCCGGGACATCCCGGATGTCGATAGTCTGTATTTCACCATGCTGAACTGTAACAAACGCAGTCTCACACTGAATCTAAAAACCCCGGAGGGCAAAGAAATTTTTACGGAGCTGCTCAAAACCGGCGATGTCCTGGCGGAAAATTTTGGCCCGGGCGTGCTCGATCGGCTCGGCTTTCCGTGGGACACCATTCAAGAAATTAATCCCCGCCTGATCTATGCCTCGATTAAAGGTTTTGGCCTTTCCGGTCCCAATAGTCATCTGAAAGCCTATGAGTCTATCGCCCAGGCCATGGGGGGGTCTATGAGTACCACCGGGCTGGAAGACTCCATACCGCTATGCACGGGCGCCCAAATCGGGGATTCCGGCTCCGGCATTCATACGGTAGCGGCCATTCTCGCCGCCTTCTATCAGCGCACGCACTCCGGACGCGGCCAGCGCGTCGAGGTGGCGATGCAGGATAGTGTGCTCAACTTGGTGCGAGTCAAGATGCGGGATCACCAACGCTTACAACACGGGCCGCTGGCTGAGTACCCCAATCAAGCATTCGGCGATGCCGTGCCCCGCTCGGGCAACGCCTCGGGCGGCGGCCATCCTGGCACGGCCCTGCAGTGCAAACCCGGGGGCCCGGATGATTATGTCTATGTCGTCTTTCAGCCCCAGATCTGGGAGCCGTTGCTCAAGATGGTGGGACGCGAGGATCTCGTCGGCGACCCCCGCTACAGCACACCACAAGCCCGGGTTGAACGGCTCGGTGAGGTCTACGCACTGGCTGAAGAATGGACCATGCAGCACACAAAATTTGAAGTCACGGACATTCTGAATGACATTGACGTGCCGTGCGGTCCGGTGATGAATACGGCCGATATCGCCGAAGACGAGCATCTCCAAAGCCGTGAGATGATCGTCGAAGTCGAGCACCCAGAACGCGGCGCCTTTAAAACCGTTGGCTGTCCCTTGAAACTGTATGATTCACCCGTGGAGATTACGGCCTCGCCACTCCTCGGGGAGCATACCGAAGCCATCCTCAGCGAGGTGTTGAATTACACGCACGAAGAGATTGAGCAGCTTCGTGCCAAAGGTGTCGTGTGAGGACTTGTTAAGGCTTTTGCCTCAATGCCGGATTATTCGGAGGTCCCGTCATATAGCACGGTCCCCTTCGATCCTGACCTCAGCGCGAGCGGCTGAGTGGCTCGATTACGACCGGCCTCTGAGTATGCTAGCGTTTGTACTTCTGGGTCGCTTTGTCAGTCTATAGGCTGGTATCGATAGAGAACGCTTCAAAGCTATATTAACGATCATTGTGGGCCCCCTGGCGCCCCTGGTAAGTGCAACGGCGGGATTTTATTTTGGCAGCCGTTCAGTCTTGATATTGTGATGCGCATCCATCATCGCAACGTATGATCGTACAGGGTACTTGCGAGGCATCAAAGCGAAATGTCCCGCGCAGCAAGCCCTCCAGCGTCTGCGTGACCATCTCTGGCGCTAGAGTTTGTAGCGTCAATGGCTGTGCCTGTGGCGGCTGCAGGACACAGGCGCGGGGACTACGTGGTCCCCAAACGACAGGATCAGTCGGCCCAAACAACGCTAGCGTTGTCACCCCCACGGCAGCGGCCAGGTGGGTCACACCAGAATCATGGCCAACGACGACATGACAGCGCGCCAGGAGAGCGGCAAGATGCGGCAAGGGCAGCACTGGTGTCCAGGGCCAGGGGGGCGTCGGCGCTTCTCGTAACAGACGCATATCACGCTCCTGCTCAGCCGGTCCGCCGATGACGACACCGGTCCAGCCTTGTGCTGTGACCCACGCCATCACGTGTTGCCATCCGTCTAGGGGCCAGAGTTTTCGCCGTCCCCCACTGCCCGGATGCACGGCCACGACGCCTTGCTGCGGGAGTCCGGCATCCCGCCAGAAACGGTCTGCAGCGATCTGCGCCTCGGCCGTGATGTAGACCCGCGGGTATGGATCATAGGATGGTGGCAGCATGGCCGAGACGGCCCGCAGTAAGTGATCGGTACTGTGCACGCCGGCCGGCGGGTGTGGCGGCCAGATGATCATCTGGCCAGAGCAATATCGCTGCAGGTTTTCCGCTAGGCTTGGCTCTATTGTGGGAAGATAGGCGACAATGAGATCGAAGGAATTCAGATAGCTGGCCAATCGCTCTGACACGGTGGGATTCGGCTGGAATAAACGATACAGCTCCCAGGCTTCCAGATCTGTGATGCGATCGGCATAATGCGGATGGGACGCGAGTTGGGCACGGCTCGGGTGTCCGAGGAGTTCGATGAACGCCTGGGGGAAAGCATGTCTCAAAGCCGCCAAGACGGGCAACGTGACGATAAAATCTCCCACCGCGCCGCCTCGGATGACCAGCAGTCGTTGCATAAGGGTTTCCTTAGGATAACCGCAAGGCCCATGATGCCCGGGCCATCATGCCAAAGGGGTTTGCAATCTCATGGGCCTATTTGTAAACTACTACCGTTATCAACCTCGGGAAAATGTCTTGTAAGGGAGTTCTCATGCCCATTTACGAATATCAATGCGACGAATGCAACACCACGTTCGAACGCCTCATCTTGCGTGCACAATCCGGCACCTCACCGGATTGCCCTCAATGTAACAGTGCAAATACATTCGAACGGTTGTCAACCTTCAGTACACAGACTGGTGGCGCTGTTACCTCAGTCCCGTCCACTCCCCCCGCGCTTAGTTGAGCGTCTTAGGAGGTGCGACCGGAGGTCGCCTCATACACGGGACGGTAGTTGTCGCCCAACTATCGACGGTTGAAGTATCTGCACAACATCGGCTGCATCATAGTGCCATAAGGAGTCCGTACTGCGTCTTCCCCCACCCAGGAGGAGCTTGGGCATGCATGCCTGGATCAAAGATCGTCAGAAATTTACGGTGATGATGAGCGTGATCGTGCTCTATATCATGACTATCAGTCTGGCGTTGTTCAACCGGCACGCCAGCTTTGCGCCGTGGTTTGTCATTCCTTTGAGTCTGTTGCACTTATACTTTTACGGCGTCATTCATGAACTCTCCCACAACACGATCTTGGCTCGCGCCAAGACCAATATTCTCGTTGGGCGCCTCCTCTGTCCGCTGAATTTGGTGTCCTTTCACACCTTTAAAACCGTCCACTTACAACATCACCGCTTCGCCCAGATCCCGGAAATCGATCCCGTTTGTACACTCGATAAACACGGCAAACCCTTCAACCCATTCTGGTATCTGATCGTGTGGCCGGTCTACGCGGTACGCTGGTACGTCCGGCATATCACGCAACACCGGGACCATCGGCGCCTGGTGCAGAACTATCTGGTGTATACGGCCGGTATTTATGCTCTGTTCGCGCTAGGCTTGGTGCTGGGCGTACTGCCAACGATGTTACTGTTTTGGGCTCTCCCCGTCTATATTGGCACGGTGTTTCTGATCGGTATTCGCAACCTGATCGAACACTACGGATGCGACGCCTCGCGTTATCGGTCGTCACGGACCGTGACGAACCGTCTGCTGAACCGGTTGACGTTTAATAGCTTTCTCCATCTCGAACACCATCTGTGGCCCTCTGCATCCGTCGCCCAATTACATGAATTGCACGAACGCAATTTGCCGCTGTATCGCGAAAAGCAGGCGTTTATTGTTTGAAGCTATTAGCTGTTAGCTGTTAGCTTTAAGCTTTTCTCTCCTTTAAGCTAACAGCCAATAGCTAACAGCCAATAGCTAACAGCTAAAGGTGAACCATGAGCACAATCACTCTCGAACGCGTAACCCCTCAGGCCGGTGTCCGTGGTGGACGCGTGGCGATCTATTGCCAGGGTCTCGTTGCGGATACGCTCGATACCTGCCAGGTCGTCTTTGGCTCAACCCCGACCCGTCCAGCCCTCACCAGCTCGACACTCGTGCTGGGCACAGTGCCCGCGAACGCCGATGCCGATGGCATCCACTTGGTGCAGGAGGGCCGCGCCAGCAATGCTATACCGTTTTCCACTGCGACACGCCTGGCAGACAACCTCCACCCCGTGGCCAATCCCGCCATCGATCGGGCTGGCGCCATTTATACCACGATTAGCGGCACCAAAGACCAACAAGTGCCGGTCTCCATTTACCGCATCACGCCCGCGGGCGAAACCGAGCCCTTCGCCTCGGGGATTATCAATGCCACGGGACTTGCCTTTGGCCCGGATGGCGACCTGTATGTGAGCAGCCGTCATACCGGAAAAGTGCTGCGCGTCAACGCCCACGGCACTGTCTCCACCGCCGCCGAACGCCTCGGAACCATCACGGGACTCGCCTTCGATTCCCAAGGCCGGCTGCATGCCGGCGACCGGCGCGGCACGATTTATCAGCTCTCGGACAGTGGCGAGCCGCGCACGTTGGCGAAGCTAGAGCCCAGTGTCGCCGCCTACCACTTGGCGTTTGACGAACACGACCGGCTCTATGTGAGCTATCCGACGCTCTCCGGGTACGATTGCATTTATGCTATTACACCCGATGGGGAGGTCCGGACGGTGGCCAGAGAACTCGGACGCGCCCAAGGCGTGGCGCTGGATCGGCACCAAAATCTGTATGTTGTGAGTCACGTCGGCGGCGAAGGAGGCGTCGTCAGAATTACCCCGGCCGGCGACATCGAACAGATCGTTGCCGCTTCGAATCTGGTGGGGCTGGCTTTTAGCATGGACAACGAACTCATTCTGGCCGACAATAGTTCCCTCTACAAGCTTGGTGTGGGTGCGTAAGGACCCCTGTTGTCCTTAAGCGGATCACATGCGATGGGGGTCCACCTTCCGGAATATGCGGAAATACCTGCGGAGATGCTGCTGTCTGTGTGCCAATGTCGTCAGGCCCGGGTTCGCGCGGTATCGTTGGCCTATCGCATGTACTTTGGCATGCAAAGGAGAAAACAGTGCGGAAGATGAAAATTGGCACGGTACTTTTCGATCAGTCCAAGAGCACCGCACTCGTCACGCTGACTGAAGAAGACGGAGAGCGCGTCTTGCCGATCTTTATTGGCATCTCAGAAGGGATGGTTCTCTTCCGCGAACTCAACCGCACTCCCTCCCAGCGGCCGTCGTTGCCCGATCTCTTCCACACGATCCTGCGAGGTCTGCACACGCGCCTGGAAAAAGTCCTGGTGGATTCCATGAACGACACCACCTTTTACGCCCGCCTCTACTTGCGGCAGCACGATACCACGGTGATTGCGGACGCCCGGCCCAGTGATGCGATGGCGTTGGCGGTGAAATGTCAGGTGCCGATCTACGTTGCCGAGGCGGTCCTGAAAGCAGCGGGGCAACGCGGCGACATCGCGGTTTCGGCGGCGGAAACCCGCCAGCAACGTGACGCGCCCTCGGGTGAAGATGTACGTTCATGGTTGGAAAACCTTCGCCCAGAAGATTTTGCGGATCCGAAATAAGTTTAGAAGGGGTTAAGTACCGAAACAAAATTAAATTTATATTTTTCCGCTGGAGAAATGTATAAAGGCAATTCTGTCCAGGTACTTAGGGAGTCGTTGAGCGCCCGAAACGCCTAACTCACCCCTCACCACGAGGTACTTAAAAGGAGCAGGCCATGTCCGATATCCCGGATGATGAACTGGTATACGAGGATCAATCGCAGCTTCCCGACATCATGCCGATTTTCCCGCTGCCCAACGTGGTCTTGCTCCCCAACGCTAGCCTGCCGCTATTTATCTTTGAGGACCGTTACAAGCAGATGGTGAGGGATTGTCTGGATTCGGATCGCTACCTCTCGGTGGCCTTACTCAAAAAAGGCTGGGAACAGCAGTCCGGCCCGCCACGGCCCTATCCGATTGCTGGCTTTGGCCGCATTGTGCGGGCCTCACGCCTGCCGAATGATTGCATCGACATTGTGATTCAGGGCATGGGCCGCATCGAAATGACCGATTTTCACGATGACCGGGCCTATCTGCGGGCCTCCGTCGATCTCTTTCGGTCCACCTATCCGACCGGGCCGGATCTCTCCGCACAAGCCGAAACCATGCGCAGTCGCTTCATCAGTCTGCTCGATGCACGGGGTATCTCCGCCCTTGAATTGCGCACGAGTCTCAAACTTCTCTCCAGCCCGATTGATCTGGTCTTTTTCATTACGGCCCATCTCCCTCTCGAGCCCTATGTCAAGCAGGAAATCGTCGAACAGCAAGCGGTCGATGCCCAAATCGCCCAGATCAACGATAGCCTCGCTTCCTCGATGGGCTCGCATTTAAACTAACGGTGCGGGCGGGATGCAACGCGACACGCAAACGATCTCCGATCCCGCCAATCCCATGCGTCAACGCGCCTGGGTGTCCGGGTTGATCGCCGCCTATGTGATCCTGCAGGTGCTGATTCCTCTTGGCTACTATATTTGGCGCACCAATCCCGACAATGAACGGTTTGCATGGCGCATGTTCTCGGCCATCCGGGTGCGCCAATGTCACGTGGCAAGCGAGGGGTACCGCCGTGATGGCGAGCATCTCGAACGCATCGATCTGCCGCTCACCTCATCGTTGCACACCGCATGGGTCGATCACCTCAAGCGCAATCGCACCCGTGTTGCGCATGCGTATCTCGACTGGCAATGCGAGCAACCCTTGATGGAAAACATCTCGCTTCTCCGACGCTGCAAGGCTATTGATGACAGAGTGGGCAAGGGCTGGCGGATCAGCATGCAGTGTGCGAATCGGAGCATACACGTGCAGGAGATGCCATGATCGTGTCCTGGTGGAATCTGTACCGGTTCGGTCCCATACGAGCCATTCGCCCGCAATTCGCCACCCGTCTCACGCTCGCCTTGCTGGCATTCGATATCTGGCTCCTCATGCTCGCCGGTGGCGGCAGATACGGCGCTGGCGATTTCAACGTCACCCATTTCGCCTGGCTCGATGGCATACAACCGATACCACAGCCGGCCTTCTATGTGGGCTTGCTGACCTTTGTTGGTCTGTTGGCCCTGGCCACGGCGCTATCCGGACCGACACGGGGCGCTATGATCGTGGTGTTCCTCGGGTATACCTACAGTTGGGTGATGAGTCTACTCGATGCCTATCAGCACCACTATCTGCTCTCGTTATTACTCTTTTGCATGATATTTTTCAACTATGACACGCCACTTGGCCTCCCGAACAGCGGTTTATCGGCGCAAGCAAAGAACGCGAAACGGCCACAACCGACGCCACGCACCCAAGTCTCGTTACCGACTCAACCCCGTGGGACAGCGCTCTCCACATCGTGGGCCTATGGCTTATTCTGCGTGACGGTCGCCATCGTCTACACCTTCACCGCAGTGACCAAACTCTCGCCCGCATGGCGAGATGGTTCGGTCCTACGTCACCTCGCGCCTAGCGATGGACGGCTCCATGACTTTGCCGATTGGCTGCAGCTGATGGGACTTCCCTACACCTTACCCTGGCCCTTGCTGGCCGGGTCTATCGGCTGCGTTCAGGTCGTGCTCGCTATCACATACCTCGTTGCGCCTCTGCGAGACCGTTCGCTCAGCGGACCGATGCGTCGGGTACGAGACCTCATGATGGGCTTGGGATTCGTCCTCGCGGTGTGCTTTCACCTCAGCGTTGGCGAACTGGGGCTCCGAATCGGCTGGTTTAGCTATTATATGGTCGGCATTGCCTGCGTGACCCTTTTACCGGCCCAGTGGCTGGAACAGGTGTGGCGTATTCTTGCAACGCCCTTCGGCCACAGGCGTGTGACGCCAGCGCCCCCGTCAGGACAGCGCCGGTCTATAGGCGCGCGCATGCGCCGCTATGGACGTGAATGCCTATTTGCCCTTGTTTTGGTGGCGTTCTTTACGTGGGTGGGGGTGGCCATCAATCTTCCCGGCGTTGCATATGCCATTTTCGTCGGAGGCATCGCGTATATCGGGTGGACCATTTTGCAGGTGTGGCGTGGCGATATGCACCGATGGCCCGGACGCAGTGCTGCCCTTGCGGCGTCGGCGCTCTCCATGTGGGCGTGTATGACGTTCAGTGATTTGCGCTGGAGGTACTATCGCTTCGTGGGCTGAAAAATACGCCCCTGCGGGCCAGACACGCCGCCGTGAAATCGAAAACATTCGGCAAAAACTGAACGCCCGCCGCTAATTGACAGACTGGTTGGAGATGCAGCGAACGTTTCCTTTGGCGCTCTATCGAGCTTTTACTCCGGCTTTTGCGCCAGTTGACGGCCGGTGCCTGATTTGTCGGATACGCTTGTCTCCGGCGTGTTTTCGCCCTGGACGTCACTCTCTTTTCGTTGCGTTTGTCGTCCTGCTATTGATCGCATCCCCATGTAAAAGTCTGGGCGTAACGCCAATGAAAGCGGCGAGGGCATCACTGCACAAGTGAGGAACATCGTGAGGGCGAACATGATGGGACATGACATCCTTGCAGGATTCATCGTGGCAGGCGTTATCCTGTACGGCGCCGCCGGGGCGCAAGACGTAGACCTGACCGCAGCCCAAGCACTGTACCGGGAGCAGTGTAGCAAGTGTCACGGCTTGATCTCGCCGGACGCGCCCAGGCAAAGCCATGCCCCGTTTGCCTCTGGCCGAGCCGTCGTTGCGGTGGCGCCGGAGAGCGCTGGGCCCATCCGGCTGGCGTATGCCATCGGCTAGCATACGCCTCGCCTTTGCGCCGCCATACGGCCCGCCACTACGCGGCGTGTATGGCCGGCCGGCCGGCAGTGTGACGGATTTTAGCTATTCCCGCGCTTTTAAACGCGCCCTGCACGGCGTCGTGTGGAACCGTGAAACGCTGGACGCCTGGATCACCGATTCCCAGAAACGCGTCCCAGGCGCCCTGATGTTCTACAAACAGCCGGCCCCGGAGATTCGGCGCCAGATTATCACCTACTTAAAAGCTCACAGCACGCCATAAGGCACGGATGCCACATGTGCGCTAGGCCGGGCGCTTCATGATATACCCATAGGCCGCGTTGTCGCGCAGCGAATCGAGCGTGCCCGCCATGCGGTATTCCTGTTTGATCTGGGCGAACTTGTCCTCGGACAGGGGCTGGTAGTCCGCACGCAAATTGAGATTGTACAAGCGGGCAGACGTGTATCCGAAGATCTGATTCTTGGCCGGACCATTGGCCGCTCCCAAGGGCGCGAAGCCATGCTTTTTCTGCATGTTCTCCGGGATCTCCAACCGGCGCAGGGCTTCGATTTGCCACTGCGGCGAGCCGTACAACACGGAGTCCGTGCCCCAGACCACGTGGTCAATGCCCAGGCCCTTGATCCACGTGCCCAGCAGGGCCGCGGCAAATCGCGGATTGGCCGTACACGAGTTAGCAAAGCTCGTGCCCATCTCGGCGTAGACATTGGTGACGCCATATTTCTCGGGAATGCGGGCCAGCTCGCTGGCCCATTCAATCTCACCGCTCTGCTCAAATTTGTCCAGGGAGGCGTCAGGCGTCTCTAAGAAGGCCCGCAGACAGCCGTGGTAGATGACGAAATTCAACTGTGGCCAGTCCTGTGCGGCTTTGCCAATATCCCAGGGGGTGTTGTACTTCCAGACGCCGGCCCAGCTCTTTTCGTAATCCGCCGGCATCAACCCTTTGTGAATGCAGAGGGTGCGGATACCCGCTTTGACGGCCTTTTCGTAGAACGGATAGACGAGCTTTTCGTCGTCGAGCCGCCAGGGATATTTCGTTTTGGCCGAGAGCGGATCGCCGATCGTATACAGTTTCCAACTCGACGGGGCGTGCGTTTCCAGGGCTTGATCCACCGCTTCCATCCAGCCGGGTTGTCCCGACGTCACCACCGCATGGCCCAACATGCGTTTGCTGCCGGCGATTTTATTGACGGCGGTGACGGCTTCCGCGATCGCCGTGTTGGGCAAAAATTCCCAGGATTTGTCGTCAAATGGCGCCCCACTCAGCAACGCCACGGACGTATCGCTATTAAGGAAGATTTGGCGCACGTAGTTTTCGAACTTGAAGTAATAGAGGCTCTTTTTCTCCTCATCCGTGAGCGCGGGATTCCAATGTTCTCCGGCAAACACCGGCAGGCCTAACAGGCCCTCTTGCTGAAAATCGTCACGCACGAAGTGAGTCTGATCATCGAAGATGAACTGACCTTTCAATGCCTCAGCCCGTTCCGCCGTTCGTTCCGGCTCAGCGGCCTCGGCTTCCGAGACGTTAAAGAGATTGCCGAAGACGTTGTTCATGGCCACAAACGCCGCCGCCATACCCGAGGCGGTGCGCAGAAACTGCCGCCGATCCAGGCCCTGTTTGGCTCCATGGGTATCCGCCAATGCCTTGATGTGTGCTTCTACTTGCTTTTGCTGTGCCGTCTGGGGGAGCGGATTGAATTCCCTGTTCGAGATGATTTGGGTCGGTACCGGGGAGCGGAAGCCGCTTTCCGCCGGTTCGAGTTGGGCCAGTTCCCGGTCGCTGAGATAGATACCCATGGTGTCCTCTCCTCTGCTAGTCTAACGCGGTATTGCTTGCATGCCGCGGCAGTCTAGCGGAGTCGCCGGGGGATTGCAATGCAGTCTTGCCTTGCATTCTGAGGCCCGGTAGTGATGTAATCGGCGTGGTATCCTGTGCCGGCATACGAGCTGCGGTCATGAGGGAGGTCATCATGCGACAGGGATTTCACGTTATTGATTCGGATACGCACGTTAATCCGTCCTTGGATGTCTTATTGCGTTATGCGGACAAGGCGCTTCAGGAGCAGCTGCACGAGCTCCAACCGTACATGCGGAAGGTCAAGCCCCAACCGGGGCGGGGAGACGCCGAGGATCAGGACGACTATACGGTCCTGACGATCAAACCCCTACGGTATCAGCGCGTGGCTGGCGAAAAACCTGGCGCGCCTAGCGAGACGCAAGGCGCCACGGGCTTTTTGTCCGGCCGCACGCAGATGGTGACGCGGCAACGCATTGCCGTGCGTGCGGCCGAGGATAATGCCACCGGCCGCCTGCAAGACATGGATACCGAGGGCCGGGATATCGACTTTATGGTACCCGGCACCTGGGCCTTTGGGGCCGTGACCCTGGCGCCGCATCTGTTCAAGGGGCTGTATCGCGCCTATCACCGCTATATGGCGGATTTTTGCGCAGCGGATGCGCGCCGCTTGAAGAGCATGATCCTCGCCCCGGCGAACGCGCCGGCCTGGGCCGCCGACATAATCCGGGCGCATGCGCATGAAGAATGGGTCGCGGCGGTGTGGCCGGTGTTGCCCCCCGATCTGCCGATTGACGACCCTGACTTGGAACCCATCTGGGAGGCGGCAAACGAGGCCGATCTGCCCATTATGTACCACAGCTTTACCATCGAGACGCCGTACTTCCCCGGGTATCGGGATATTTGGGACAATCCGGCCATGGGGCGGTGTGCCGGCCAAACCTGGGGCGGGCAGCGTTTTCTTTCCTTCATGCTCATAGGAGGGATGCTGGATCGCTACCCGCGGCTACGGGTTGGGGCGCTGGAGTGCGGACATGGCTGGTTGCCGCATTGGCTCCTGCGTTTGACCCGGCAGATCGAGTACGTGCGGGGCTCGGTGTCGCCCAACTTGAAGCATACGCCGCTCGAGTATGCCCAGATGGGCCGCGTCTTTTGCAGTGTCGACCTGTCGGAAGGGGTGGAGATGACTCAGGCGGTCGTCAACTTGCTCGGCGATCACGTGCTCATGTTTGCCTCGGATTATCCGCACCCCGAGACGATTTTTCCCGATCATGCGGACGCGGTGATCGCCTGGCAAAACGTGTTGGGCGAGCCGGCGATGCACAAGTTAATGTGGGAGAATGCCGCGCGTTTTCTGCGGCTGACGTCCACGCCGTGGCGTGACTAACCCCTATCCACTTCTTTCGAGAGAGGAATCCAAGCCTGATGCGTACGAACAGCACAAAGGCCAAATTGGCCGCAGGCCAGGTCGTTTTCGGCGGCATTGTCAACCGCTATGCGCCCGATTTAGTGGAACTCTTCGGGGCCATTGGCTACGACTTTGTCATGATCGACTGCGAACATGGCTCGATGCATTTGGATCAGGTCGAACACATGGTGCGCGCGGCTGAAGTATTTAATATTACGCCGATTACCCGCATGCCAAACCATGAGGATTCGACCATTTTGGGCTATCTAGACCGGGGCGTGCAGGGCATCATCGTGCCCCACGTCAATACGCGCGAGGCGGCGGAGTCCGTCGCCCGCGCCGCCCGGTACTATCCGGAAGGCCACCGCGGCATGGGCGGCGGACGCGCCCACGATTACGGCGTGGGCGTCTCGTGGGATGAGTCGACCCACTGGATTAATTCGCAGCTCCTCATCATCCCCATGGTGGAGGAAACCGAGGCGGTCGAGAACCTGGATGCGATTCTCACCGTTGCCGGGGTCGACGTCCTGCACGTGGCCTCCGGCGACCTCAGTCAGAGCATGGGCTTTCCCGGTCAGGCTAAGGTGCGCGAACTCATGTGCCAAGTCATCCCTAGAATCCGGTCCGGCGGCAAGTACGTGGGGGTGGGCGGCAACTCGCCCTCTGACGCTGCGGGGGTGGCGGAGTTTATCAAGCTCGGGGCCAATTTCGTGACCATTTCGGCGTTGGGACTTTTGCGCCTTGGCGCCGAGGATTTCCGCCAGCGTGTGACGGCAGCGCTGTAAACCAAGCCCCGCGTCTTCAGCATGATACGCCCTAAGTTCAAGGCTTAGGGGTTGTATCCGGGGGCGAGATTGCACTATGATGCAAAGGTCATGCCGTCACTGCCTCGTGACGGTGGGGCTAGCGATTCGGTCCGCCAAAGTTGCATCGCTGGCCCTGTAGGGTCGCCACACAACATTCTCGGTATTCATGAGAGGTCAGCATAAGCTATGGTTGGGTCCATTCATAGCCGCAAGACAAGAGCCGGTTGCCTATGAAGCTCGGTGTACATATCCGGACCTCTCTGCTCGTTACGGTTCTCCTCGTGTTATTACGGCCTGTTTATGCCAATGGCGGACATGTGCACCTGGGCGGTATTTTCTTTCTGCTGCTCGGTGGTGTGGTCTTCATTGGCGGCCTGGTTGTGATATTCTATTTATTGCTGCGTGCGGAGCCGGAAGAAGCACAGGAGGAGCACGACTATGAGTGATGGATCCCAAACCGAGCGCCATGGCCGTATCTTTTATGGCTGGGTGTTAGTTGCGGCCATCTGGCTCATCGTCGTGGTCAGCGCCGGTATTTTTACCTCCTTTGGCGTCTTCCTCAATCCGCTCCTCCACACCTTTGGCTGGACGCGTGGCGCCGTGTCCCTGGCTTATTCCATCTTTATGCTCACGGGCGGTATCGGCACCCTGATGATCGGCGGCATCGTTGAGCGCTATAGCATCCGCAAGATCCTGTTGATCGGCGGCCTCATTCACGCCACCGGCATCATGCTCACCGCCACCCTGCAGGAGTTGTGGCAGCTCTATCTCTATTACGGCGTGCTCGCCTCGCTGGGCCGCAGCGCGTTCAACATCAGCTACATCACGCTGGTCAACCGTTGGTTCCAGGACAAACGCGGCATCGCCATGGGGTTCATTATGTCCGGCCAGGGCATGGGGCCATTCCTCTTTTCACCTCTGGCCACGTGGATCATCCTGGCCTATAGTCTGCAAACCGCGTTCTTTGTGATTGGTCTGGTGATGGCGGTGGGAGTGGTGGTGGCCACCGTGTTCATCCGCAATCACCCGGCGGAGATGGGCCTACGGGCACTGGGCGCGCCACCCGAACCGGCGCATCCGCATGTGGTGCCGGCATCCGCCTCGAGGCGCCCATCCCGCACCGGCAGCGCCTGGAGTCAAGTCCTGCGCAACGAGAATTTCTGGCTCTTGTCACTGACCCATTTCTTCTGCTGCATTTGTCACGCCATTCCCCTGGTGCACTTAGCCGCCTTTGCCAATGGGGCGGGCCTGTCCGCTCTGGCTTCAGCTTGGGTGTTAGGCGTGATGGGGTTGACGTCGTTTGCGGGCCGGCTCTACTGGGGCTTTTTTGCGGACAAGCATGGGTCCCGCTTGGCGCTGATGCTCACCACATTTTTGCAAGCGGCCTTTATGCTCTGGCTCATCAATGCCGCCGATCCCGTGGTGTTTTTTCTCTACGCGGTTTTTTGGGGCTTCGGCTATGCGGGCGTCACCATGCAGTACGGAATTATCGCCAAGGATGTCTTTTCGACGGCTATCCGGGGCCAAGCTTTCGCCGGCGTCAGTTGTTCCGCCATGCTCGGCATGGCCCTTGGCGGGTATCTGGGCGGCTTGCTTTCCGATCTTTCCCATACGTATATCACGTCCTGGTGGGTGAGTCTGATCAGTGGTATTATCGCAGCACTGATTGCCATGGAGATGGCCCGCAAGGCCGAACACGAAAAAACCCAGATGGCCGCCGCAACCCCTGAAACCATAGGAGGGATGAGCGATCACGCCGCCGACATGGCGGTGCAAAGTAAAGTCACCCCATCGTAAGGACCTGGACAAAATTAGCGTCATCATTTTTCCCGAGGAAAGATATGCAGCGGTTTTGTACAGAAACATGAAAAGCCGGCTTCACGTTGAGGCTGCATATGTAAGTACCTGGACCGAATTGCCTTTATACATTTCTCCAGCGGAAAAATATAAATTTAATTTTGTTTCGGTACTTAGAAGGAGAGGATGAACGCATGGCAGAGGACTCTGAAACGAGACGACGACCCACGCCGATTAGAATGATTCAGCGAGCCGTTAGGCGTCCGTATCTCTTTATGGCCGCCGTAGTTTTGATCATTGGAGCCATATGGTTTTTCCGTCTGGCCGTGCAAGAATTTCTCCTTCTTGATCGGTTGGTGAACGTCTACACCAATGATGCCCAGGTGCAAACGGATTCTTTTGCCATCCGTCCGAAGGTGACGGCCGAAGTCTTGGAGGTAACGGTGAAGGAAGGGCAGGTGGTGCAGAAAGGCGACGTGCTGCTGCGGTTGGCGCAGGAGGAGATTGCAGTTGAACTGCAGCAAGCGGAAGCGGGCGCAGAAGGGATTGCGCAGCAGCTACACGAGATGCGTCTGGAAATGCCATTATCCCTGGAGCGGGCGCAAAATGAGGTGGTGCGGGCGGAGGCGTTGGTGGAAACCAAAGAGCAGGCGCACCGGCGTGCCCAGGTGCTATTGGCCGTCGAACGGGACCGCACTAACAAAATGACGCGGGAACACCGGGCCAGTATCGAAGCGGCACGGGCGCACGTGCGCGAACGGGAAACCGTGGCGCGCGAGGCCCGTATGTCCCTGCAACGCACGCAGAGTTTGTTCAACGATGGGATCGTGTCACAAGACCGTCTCGATGCGGCGCAGATCGCCGAGGAGCGGAGTCAGGCGCGTGTCGCCGTGGCGCAGGAGCAGCGTCGCCAAGCGCAAGAGCGCTATCCGTCTCGCGAATCGCCGCAAATGATCCGCGTGCATGAGCAGGATGTGCAGCGGCTGGCGGCAGAGCTGAAGGAGCAGCAGGCCGTGCTGGAACTGGCCCGCACGAATTTGCGTCTGGCCCAATTAGGCGATCAAAAAATTAAAGTCCTCGAAGCGAAACACAAAGAAGCCCTGGCCCAAGTTGACACCTACCGTCTGAAGCTGGGCAAAACCGTGGTGCGCAGTCCGGTGGACGGGATCGTGGCGTACCGCAACATCGACCCGGGCGAGACCGTTGAAGGCGATCCCAGCAACCCGCCGGTGTTGGTCGTGCATAATCCGCAAAATCGCTGGATTTCGGCGAATGTCTGGGAATCCGATATTAGCCGTGTTCGCATTGGCGATGAGGCTGAGATCTGGATCGATGCGCTCAAGACCAGCGCTTTGGGCCGTGGCAAACCGTTTAAGGGGCGTGTCATGCGCATTAACCCCACGACGTATTCCGAGGTCGCGGGCTTGCCGCCCGAGCGTTTCTTCACCCGCCGCGAGCGCAAAATCCCGGTCGGTGTGTCGATTGAGGGAGATGATCCCAGGTTGCTCGCCGGCATGTTGGCGGAAGTGCTCATTCATCCGAGTGACGGGGCGGAGGCGGAGGCGAAGAGCGCCCGATGACAGGGGCCGGCGTGGGCCATGCAGGAGGAGGGAAACATGCGTTTTACTGACATTGTCTACCGCAAAGAGGATGGCGTCGCTTGGCTCACCATCAATCGGCTCGAAGTTTACAACGCCGTCCGGGGCAAGACCAGCGATGAGATGGTCGACGCGCTGCGAGATGCCGCTGCGGATGGTTCGATTCGCGTCGTGGTGATCAACGGGGCCGGGCCAAACGCCTTCTCCTCAGGCCGCGACCAGGGCCAACCGCGGATGACCGCGGTCTATGAAGGCACGAGCGAAGCGCGGTATTTCGATGTCATCCGCTCCATGCCACAGCCCGTCATTGCCATGGTGGATGGCTATGCGATTGGTTCGGGGAATATTCTGGCCTACATTTGCGACTTTACCATCTGTTCCGAGCGCTCCCGTTTTGGACAGACCGGCCCACGCGTGGGAAGTCCGGCAACGGGATATTTCGTCTCTTACTTGCAACGGGTCGTGGGGGAAAAGCGGGCGCGGGAAATCTGGATGTTATGCCGCCAGTACACGGCCCAGGAAGCCCTGGACATGGGTCTTGTCAATGCGGTGGTACCCGTGGCGGAATTGGAAGCGGAGGTACGGCGTTGGTGTGAGGATATTAAGGGGGTCAGTCCGAGGATTCTACAACTGCAAAAACTCTCGTTTAACGAGGCCTACAACTATATGCAGGGTCCGGCCCCGGCGCAGCGCTATGATCCGGACTATCAGAAAAGTGAGGAGGCTGAAGAGCGCCGCCATGCTTTTCTAGAACGCCGCAAACCGGATCCGGCCAAAAATCTCCCCTACTTGCAGTTACCAGCCTGAGCCCATAAGAAGGTGAGCTGTGCTGATAGCTGCTAGCCCGTACAAGGAGATCGGTCTATGGCATCGAGCCAGAACTTGTCCGTGTCTCTCGTGTTACCCTACGAGCGGGCCGGTGTTGAGTTCCACCTCACCGGCCTTTGCCAGAAAGGCAGTGCCACTACCGTGGAGATCACGGTCGAGCCCTCTGGCGGCGGCGCTTCGCTGCCGCTGCAATCGCCAGAGGTATCGGTGTTGGAAGATTTTGCGCCGGGCTTCACGCGCTGGTTGCGGACCTGCCGTATCGACGCGGAACTCGTCTCAGCAGGTATTCGCGGACACATGCCTGCCGACGCCACGGCTGCCCAGCTTCTGGAAGCGATGAGCCGTGCGAGCGACATGATCGATCAACGGTTTGCCCTGTATACCGAATCGATTCTGGCATAATCGGTGGCGGTCACTGCCTTGGCGAGGTCGCGGCGCCAAAGGTTTTGTACTGCAACGTCCCACGACGGCTTGGCGCCGCGATGAAGCGCCCCATGCGATCCCAAGGTATCCAAAATGGGTAGCAAAACAAAAAAGGCAGGAAGAGGACGCCCAGCAGGAGCCAAATGCCGAGCTGCATGACCAACCAACCCGGCACAAAGAGCAGACGGAGCCGACGACTCACCAAGGCCAGAGGCGCCCCCGTTTCGATGACGATGGTTGCCAAGGCAAGCCATTGGGAAAGCCATCTGTACTGCGCCAGGTACAAGCCCCAAGACGTGGGCGGATCATGCGTATAATGATGCCGAATCAAGACCCACATCATATTATCTGACACCACCCACGCGATCCCCGATAAGAGAATCTTCGCGATGCCTGCCGCAAAAAATATGATCACCATCAGCACCCAAATGAGACGGATGGGCCAAGTGTACTCGCCACTCCACCGCGGCGGCTCAGCCGAGCCATGCCGCCGGCACCAGGCATTCCGAATCACGTGATCAAGTGACCATCCACCGCCGCATCGAGACGCGGCCAGTACAGCCATAATCAAGACGATAATCGCCGTGGAATAATGTGTTTTGCCAAAGTTTTGCGGCAGCCCGAACAGGTACGGACTCAGGATAAATGCGATCACCGTACTGCTGCGGGTGCAGAGACCGATGGCGCTCAATCCCAGTGCCATTTTCCAAATCAGGGTGAGGATATCGAGAAGAGAACCGGACAGGACCGGGAGATGCAAATGGCGGAAGAGGGTAATCGGCATCCAAAAGACTTCGGATACATGCGTCCATGCACTCGGATGCCATGACGCAAACCCATAGAGCAGACCGCTGAAGAAGAGGAATCGGCTAAAACCGAGATTCGTCGGCGTCGACGGCGCGAACCAGAAGCCGGTCCATTGATGGGCCAACCACCGCAGGTGAGGCGCGTTACGGCGCACGATACATGACCTCGTAAAGCAGCCGCTTGACTTGCGGACGATCTCGATTGCGCGCCCAAGGATGCAGCTGCCATTGCAAACGATAGAGCCGGAGGCCACGAAGCGGCGGGCCATCATGCATACCGGCCCGACGCCTCGCCTCATATCGGTTCAAAACATCCTGTGACGCTTGTTGGCGCCCTTGTGTTCCTGCGCCCGGCGCTGCAGCCGCGACAGCGCCTGGGCCAAGCGTATCTCATCAAACGGGTAAATATGTTGTGGCGTGAGGGGGATCTCGTCGCCATTGGGTAAGACCCCAAAGAAGCGCTGCAACGCATAGGCGGGCCGCTGTATACCGGCGTACAATCTGTAATGGGAGAACGGCCAATATTCGACACCCGTGGCCAGCGGCAGGAGGGAGGCGCCAACGATAAAGAGGATGACCGCATGCACGAACACCAGACGAGATTTACTGAGCGTTTTCAGGTGCGCGACGGCTTGCGCTATCACCTCTGTATGGCCCTGCCACGTTTCAATGACCTGCTGCAATTCTGGACGAGTGATGATCACGCCGCTGATACCGACGGCCAATATGAGCAGCAACACCCGCCACGTCATCTCATTCCATTTGTCGACATAACTCTCCAAAGAGTCGGCAATGGCCTCTCCGGAGCGCAACCGGCTCAGAGCCCGCAGGGCTTTATTGAGCATGGGGGGCCCCTCGCCCCGGTAAGCTGAGCGCCACATTTGGGGCCACAAACGCACGTGCGAATACGAGCCACGCGAGTGCCACCAACATCATGGTCACGAGTAGAAATACGGAAAAACAGTTTGGCGTCATCATCACGTCAGACGTTCACCTCCGGAGCGCTATAGCTCTAACACGCGAGCCGAATCTGTGGAAGAACCGGCAGTGTGGCGAGGGAGCCGATAGAGCATCAGTTCTACCCCATTCCAAGACGCATAACGTTCTCGGCGATATTGCTTCTCACAAAACGCGCGCATCAGTACATGTGGGTCACTATCAAACGTGCGATTCAAAAAAAGCCAAAAGCGTTCCTTCCTATCTGTCATTTTGGCAAAATCTGATTCCAATTGCGCAGGGCTCATAGAAGATGAGTTCGCTTCTTTAATCTTAACTGGCATGATCAGTTTATTTTCCTTGGGTATCCTCTCATATCTATCGGAACTGAACTCGTGTAATAATGTGTCAACGTATGTGTTGTATAAGAGCTGCTAACAATAACGAGATCGTTTTGTCTCGCATGTAATGCAAGATATTTTCCGGCTTCCCGAACATTTTCATGATGATAACGTTCGAGAAAAAATAGTTCCACGATGATAAAGCCGTAATGCTCACAATTAATGCAACAGCCAGGATTCGAATAGCGGGCTTGGTTATTTGTAGTAAACCATACGAAAGAAAGAGTATAAATGGTAGGAATGCTATAATAACATAACGTGTATTGAAATCATGAGGTGTCACAGCAGAGCCAAGCAAAGAGAGTGTCAAAGGAATTGTGAACCACAGAACGTAGAACAAAAAAATGAGCCTATTCGTCCTAAGTAATTGCAAGGTGCCCCAAAAAAATAGTCCGGAAAATAAAAACACAATGGGCAAGATCATAGGGAGGTAAGAGATCACAACGCCGAGACGATGCGGCATGTGCAATGCTTCCAACGTTGGACCGAGGGAATATCCTGTGCTAAATGCCCATATCGTATAGGCAAGGAATGCAATCGGTTTGAAATTCTGCTCAGCATTGGCCGAAAAAGTTGGAGAAATCACCATCATCCGATATAGCCCTGGCATGATGAGTAGGGCAATACCACATGCCTGCAGCAGCCATATGTTCCAGTAGTGCCGAAGAGGGCTGATGATGATGTAGAGTCCTACGAAGCCGATCGAAGCAATACTCAATATGTTGCAATAAAAAGATGATACAATAGAAATCATGAATGCTATGTGAAGCCAAGGATTATAGAGGTTTTTTGTAAGTTTTTGCAGTAAAAATAAAGATAACAATGTCAAAAATAAAAGTATAGCATAAGGCCTTTCTTCTTGACTGTACCAAATATGAAAAGGTGAAATCGCGAATACAGCAGTAGAAATTGCACTGATCTGTTTCCCAAACATAGTATGAACTATACGATAAAACATGAAAACACTGAGAGAACCGGAAATCATAGAAGGAAGCCGTACGAAGAATTCCTGACTGCTTATATTCAGCATAATATGTACTATTAAATAATATAATGGAGGCATATTTACATCATAAGGATCAATGATAATAGATACCCAGTTTATTTTGGAAGAAAGAATCGTATAAACTTCATCAGACCAAAAAATTTGAAAACTTAGTCTATAAAAGTGCAAAATACAAGCAGTAAATAAGATAAAAAATATAACGAGTTTCGCATATTTTAGAGGAATTATTTGTGATGCTGTCTTGTTATGCAAAGTTGTCTCTTCTCTGTCGATAAAGACTTACTGTGTCAAGTATGAAACGCCTAGACCCAATGGGGAAGGCCAGGTAGCGAGATGTAGCGGCCATCTTGGCGCCGAAGTGTGATGCGTGATGTTTCATTCGATCGACTCCGTCAACAGCGGCTCGCGCTGCAGGTAACATTAACCGGGCGCCTTTTGAGGTATTGCCTGGGAAGCCTCTTTCCGATAAGGATGCAATACGAAGAAGTCATTACTTCGGCGTGATAACGTTGCGCCGCACCTCGATGGCAGAAGCGCATGATGCTCTGGTATGCACTTCTGCCTTCTCTTTGAGCTTGCGGCGCCATATCGCCATGCCTTGTCGTTCCAGGAATCACCAGCCAAAATCACGAATACATCTGTTATCATTGACATGCAGGAGGATTTGACGTGGGAGACGCGAGTTTTCAGGTTGTGCGATGGGTCCTGTTCGTCTTAGGATGTCTAACGGTGCTTCACGGGCCAGCGCTTGCGGCTACTTACTACGTTGATGCGACAGGCACCGCCCGTGCCGGGTGCGAAAAAGTAAGTAACTGCGGTCGGTCCGCTTGCAAGACGGTCAGAGCCCTGGAGGCGCACGTCAGGCTTTCCCGAGGCGATACCGTGAACTTCTGTGCCGGGACTTATACAGGCAAGGATGTCTGTGTGGATGGACGCGCTGGGGTAACTTACCAAGGGATCACAGGAAATCGGAAAGACGTGGTGCTCACCTTGCATGCACAGCGTGGCGATGCCTGTTTTCGTAGCAGTAAGAGCGGAAGAGGTCTTTTTCTTATCCAACAGCCTCATGTCAAGGTTAAAAACCTAACCGCGTCCTGTAAAGCAAGGTATTGTAATAGCTTTGTGATCGACAAAGGCGGGGATAACGTTATTCTTACTAATGTTCGTGGCACTAGCAGTATGTCCTCCGGAGTCCACACAGGGAGTATAAGTCGTAAGTGGGGCAGACCATCAGACCTATTAATCGAGAACAGCGAGTTTGATCGCAATATCTTTCATGGTGGCAAGATTTATCACTGTACAAGATGTGAGATTAGAAATTCAGACTTCCATAATCAATCGAAAGAAGGTGAGAATGATGGTTTACACATTACCAATAGTCCCGGTATACGTGTCATTGGAGGAAAATTCTACAATAACTCCGAGCAAGGAATAGATTTCAGCCGAACTGGGAGCAATGGCTCGCATTGTGAAGATTATAATGCCGAGATTTGCAAAGGTGGAAAAAACGATGGAAATGAATGCTCTAACGATTCGTTCTGCTCAGGAGGCGGATCTTGTGAGCGTTGGGTCATAGAAAATGTGACTTCTTACAAAAATGGTAGTCCAATAAAAACGACCTCATGTGCCCATTGGGGTATCATACGTAACAACTTCTTTGAAGATGGTCAAGTTCGTTTTGAGAAATGCGCTCATGATATTCAGGTTTACGGAAATACGGTCTATGGAGGCGGTATCCGTTATTGGTCAAATCATTATGGCATGGATATCCAAAATAATATCTTTATCTGTGACTCGGATCGTACCTGCTCCGATTTCGATTTTAGATCTCTAGAAACGACAAAGTACGGACTAAGTGACAATACGTGGGCGAATAACCTCACCTACAACCAACGTTCTGCCGATGCTAAAGTCATTATCGCTGGTATGAAAGGTTCTAAAACGCTGCCTCGTGGCACGCCATCACATGTTTGTAAACTGTCTAAAAGACCTATATCCAAACCAAAATCTTATAGGAATACGCAGCTGGCGAATTGGCAGCGCGATCATATCTTTGGTCCTGGCACGGGTGATGGTGATATATGGAACCGGACGGTTATGTTTAAAAATCTCAAGAGCACACCGTCGGATTTGCACGTGAGCCGCGCTGATCGCAGCGGTGTTATAGACGGTGGTATGCGATTGCCTAATTTGCCCAGAGATTTCGACGGTACAAGGAGACCACAGGGCGGGGCTATGGATATCGGGGCCGATGAACTAACCGCAGTGGAGATCGTATTGGCTCCACCTGAACGTCTTCGTCTGGTACCGTAGACGCTCTGCCGCCGACAGGGCGAGGTGAGGGGAAGCTCCTGATGTTCCTATCGGGATCGCTTTCCCTCGACGCAAAAGACATCCTCTTGACGCTCATCCTGCCGTTTCATTCTCAGGAAAAAAGACCCGCAACCCGCTCCAGGCTAACCATGGGCGCGCCCCTGGGATACTCGCCAATTCGGCTTGACTGAATGTCCGTAGCAGGATTAAGAGGATGAGGTAGGCGGGTATGCTGAGCATGATCACAATCAGGGCCGGATAGCTCTTCACCTGTTCCAAGAGCCCCCACAATCCCAGCGTCGCTACCAGGGCCGATAGAATCCGGCGGTCGAGCGTGACAGGACTGATATAGAGCCATACATACCCGCCTCACACCAGCATGCAGACGGTCACCGTAATCAGTGTCGTGTAGGCCGCACCGAGCGCGCCATATCGCGGGATGAAAACGAGATTGAGACCGAGGTTCAAAAGAACTCCTAAACCATTAGTTGCCAAATCGATTTTCTGATGGTGTGTCGCAGTAAGCACATTCCCCAAAAGGTTCATCATGCCAAATGGCACGAGAGACATGACCAGAATGCTCAAGATGAGGGCCGCAGCCAGAAACTCGGCGTTAAAAATCATGGTAATGATGTCAGGCGCTAATACGATGGCGCCGATGGTGACCGGGAATGCATAGATTAACAGATACTTGGCCGTACACTCCACGAGCGTCCGAAATGGCCTCATGGCATCAGGATAGCGGGCAGAAAGGGGAGGCAGGATATTGATCAACACACTTTTCGGTATCTCCTGGCATAGAATGATAAGACGTAATGCCGCCGCATAGAGACCGATCTCCTCCGCCGACCTGAGGCGCGACAGCATGAGAATATCCAGGCGCCAGAACAGATTCGACGCTAAGACCGTCCCCAAAAAGACCGGCGCTTGCCGCAGCATCTCCCGGCGAAATGCCCCATCCCATTGCCAGGGCAAGCGTGGACATAACCGCATGACGAGCGTGAGACCGACGCCAGCCGTGAACAATCGTAGGATCGCAATGGTAGCGACAATCGAGATGACGCCGAAGCCATTCCACAGAAAGAAACAGCCGAGTAGCATCAGCAGAAGATTTTCGGACAACGTTAACACCGCGATATAGGCGGCCCGCTGCGGCGCGATGAAGGTGGCTTCACAAAAGACCAGCATCGTGGACGGAAACAGGGCCAGGCTGAGCAGCAAGATGCCCTGCCGAATCGTGCCGGAATACCCTGCGCTGGCCACATTCATGATGGCCAGCGCCGCGATGCTGACAAGGAGTCCCAACACACACCCGTGTTGTATATACTGCAACGCCAACGGCGGCTGCTTCGCAATCTCACGCGTCATGAAGCGTCGCAGCCCCAGCGTGGGCAGAACCTCGAAGAGGGCAAAATAGGTCATCATCACTTGGTATTCGCCAAGCCCCTTCGCGCCCAGGAATCGCGACAGAAACAGCACCAATCCCATGCGGATGAGCGGCGAGAGCATGCGAGCGACGAAGATGGAGCCGATGTTGATGAAGAGGCTATGTGCATTCATAATGGCATCCGTCACACGCGGTGTGATCGCTCCTGTCGAGGCGTCTGTGCTTATGATATAGTGGTAACGCCCAGACGTGAAGAAAAAGGGAGCCGCTAAGGACGCGAAGGAACGCGAAGAGAAGCGGATTTTTTATAGAAGGCTGAAACATTGAGATGGTTCAAGAAAAAATCTAGGCCGCGCGTCGACCTCGGTGCGCCGATCACAGTGGTCTCAGGGCTGCCGCGCTCGGGCACGTCCATGGCCATGCAGATGCTGGTTGCCGCGGGCTATGAGCCGGTGCAGGATGGCATGCGCCAGGCCGACGCCGACAATCCGAAGGGGTATTATGAAGACGAGCGCGTCAAGGGCTTGGCGGATAATCTGAACAAGGCGTGGCTGCAGGAAGCACGTGGCCGGGTCATCAAAATCATATCCTTTCTTTTGAAGGAGCTGCCCAACGCGAACCAGTACCAGATCATCTTTATGCAGCGTCATCTCGATGAAGTCTTGGCCTCGCAAGCCAAGATGCTGGAACATCGCGGCAAGCCCAACACGGCGTCGGACGAGGACATGCGTCACATGTACGAGCAGCACCTCGAACAGGTCTACCAGCTTATTGAAGACCGCCCAACCATGTCGATGCTTGCGATTGACTACCGCGAGATGGTGGAAGATCCCATGACGCAAGCCCAGAAGATCAATACCTTCCTGGGTGGGCGCCTCGACGTCTCAAAGATGGTCGCGGTGGTCGACCACAACCTCTATCGCAACCGGACATAAGCAGAGTGTTTACAGCCGCTCTGGCGCGCTTAGATTTCCACGCCGAGTAAGCGTTTGCAGGCAAAGCCAACGAGAAGTGAGACACACAAAAACAGCGCCAACCAGTGCACCTGTATGCCGAACAGGAACAAAGCAAGCGGGGGATATCGGATTTCAATAGCGGCAATATCGGCCCCTGAGCCCAGGAGAGGCTCGCCCGGATAGAGCAAGGCTTGACCGATATGCCAAGTCCGCAGCACGGGCACCGCACCCCACCCCGCACCGACCCAGAGATGTTTGTCGACCTCTCGGTTCGCCATGCGCACCTTGAGCGTATGATGGCCGGCTTGTTCGGCCCGAATCCGCCAGGCAATCTCTCCCGACGCGGGAATACGAACGCCGGGCGTCTCCACGACAATGCCTGCCGGCGTGTGCAATCCCACGTCGTCATTCCGTGATGTGCTGCCGTGCAGCGTCACTTTGACAATCGTCGTATCTCCCGGGAGCAGTGGCCGCTGCGCAAAACGCAGATTGACTTGCGCCAGGATGAGGATTACCGGAACGATGAGGATGAGCATCGGTACAAAGGCATACTTCAGGTAGATCAACGTGTCGCGCAGAATACGGCCCTGCAAGCCGAGTACCACGCGCACATCGTGCTGGTAGAGACGTACCCCAAGCAGATTGCCCCGGATCCGCTCCCTGACCGGCCGGATGGCGTCCTGCCGCGACACTTTGCCAAAGAGCCAAAGCAGCAATATACCCGTGCCGGCGGCAAGCAGGCAAAGGGGCCAGATCGGCGCTAGCGTGCGCAAGGGCCAGAGCAGGAGCGTGAACAGTTGGGTCAACGGCCAGTTAATGAGCTGCACGAGCTGACTCGCCATGATGCCCTACCGCTGTGCGTCGACCGAGCCATTATGAAATGTACCCCAATCCCCGTAGCCGTTTTTTGATCGCTTCTTCATCACCGACATCAGCTTCCTCAATTTTTCGCACTTCTTTTTCGAGCGCATGGGTGACAAACTCGTTCACGGACGCATACCCGGCAATGGTGGCATAGCGTTTGATTTTGGCGTACAGCTCTTTCTCAATTTTGATTTTTGGACCAAACGTCACCTGCTCCTTCATCTCTACTCCGGCCTGCTGCCCTGTCGGACGCCGCATCCGCCGCCGGCATGAGGGATTGCCCATCGCAGTAGGCCGGCACCGGCACGCCAAAGAGATCGAGTATGGTCGGACCGATGTCGACAATATGCGGATGATCGTGCACAATGGGGCGATTGCAGAACAAAATACCGGGCACTTCCGCCGGATGGAGGCAATGATCCCCGCTCCAACTTTTGACATTATCTTCAAAAATCTCCTCCGTCACCGCCCCCGTTGCACAGGTCCACGAGACGCGATAGCCCGCATGGGCGCCCACGATTAAATCGGGCGCCTCATCGAGGTAAGAGCCGGCATACGTCTGGTGCGTGTCATAGACCTCCTTGATCGCCCACACGTCGCGCTTGTCATCGTAGAGCTGTTTCAAGCCGGTCCGAATGCGCTGCTTCACCGCCCGTTCCTCTTCGCCTGGCTCCACAATACCCTGCGCTTCGCGGTTCCGGATATTGAGATAAATCCCCCCCAAACCGACCGCATAGGCTTGCGTCCGCGACCAGTCCACGTCCTCAAACCATTCCGCTCCCTGCGGCTCCTGTTGCATCGTCAAAAAACCCTGCTGGTGCAGCCAGGCATTGAGGTTGATTCCCCGTTGAAATGATTTCATCCCATGATCCGACATCACTATCAGCAGCGTCTCCTCATCCACTGTCTGCATCACCCGGCCCACCAGTTCATCCATACGCTGATACATCTCGCGCAGAGTATGGCGGTGATTGACCACTCCTGCCTTCAGCCATGCCTTGATGAGGTTTTGCGCCGGGAACCCCACGGCGGCGGCTAGGATGGTTTCGTGTCGGATGTGATCAC
>CBCXVS010000064.1:0-1410 GCA_965178525.1 uncultured bacterium
CCAGCTGCCGGCACCATCAGAGAAAGGTGAGAAAGACGCTGGCTTGACTTGGAAAACGCCAGCGTCTTTCTCACCTTTCTCTGATGGTGAGAAAGACGCTGGCGTTTTCCAAGTCAAGCCAGTATCCCCGCTCGATGCATTGGCTCTCCGTGGCGCCATACCACTTCTGTCGAGCCCATGGACGCTTACGGATGAGGGAGGACACTCGAGTGCATCATTGCACGCCAGCTATGGCTGCGGGCCTGACCGATCATATCCGGACCATTCGGGGTTGGCTGCTCACACTTGTCCTAGGGGGGCAGGGATAATCGCAGGACACCACTTATTATGCTGTTTCGATGGAAAAAAGGACTGCGTATATATACAATAACATGCATCCTATGAATGCTTAGGGGTATCTCCTCGTTGGCAAGGCGATCAAGACAAAGGGGGTTATTATGTCTCAATTTACACAAAAAGATCTTAAAGACGCAATGAATCCGGTTGAAAAAATACCACAAAAACCGCTGAAACTCGCTACAACACACGCCGAACGACAGCAAGCGCGCAGCGAGCCATCTGAACCTGAAGCAGAACAGCTCGACGAAGAAATCATATGGCGTGAGGTTCAGATCATGTTGGACAAACTAAATGCGGCATATGTACCGATAGAATCCGAACTGCTGCAAAGGCTTGTAGAAGGAGTGGTTAAAAATATTAATCAAAAAGAATCAGTTTTTGCGATGTCTGCCATTATAGATATTGCTACTCTTATTCAACCCGACAATATAAAGAAAATAAGTTTAGAGCAACAGAATACTGTCAAAGATGCTCTTTCCGATGCTAACTTTTTTGAAAAGATTGTAGAGGAATTAATCAACAACATTTCTCACATCAATCAAGGTATGACGTCCCGTACCCAGCGTGTGGTTCAAGGCTTCGCTGCTCTCAGGACGGTTCACGATTATCTTCAAAATCGTGCTAAAAGGGCGCGTCAGGACATTGACAGTTATCGAGCTGAAAATCTTCCTAAAAAAGATTTGCCGCCACAGCCCCCGCGGCGGTTGTATTGAGCTCTATCTTGTGTGTCGCATATCTTAAAGGAGGTCGTATTGCGGTCACTGATGAAGGTTCCAATGAGAAAGAATGCGAGACATATACTTTTTTACTAGAGGTATGTCGGGATCATGGCAAACCCCGAAATACCCCTTGTCGAGTAAAGTGACGCGAGACTGTTGTCAGTGGCGTGCTTGCTAATCCGTATCTGAGGTGAAATGCTTCCCTACATCAGCTACTCGTCGACAGCAGCCACGTGCGGAGCCATTCCAACGTCACTCCTGCAAGACCACACAGGAATATTAGAGTTGTTCCTCAATAGCATAAGATCAGGTTCCCTAGCCCAGCCCAGATGCCCACCGAATCATCCTCAAA
>CBCXVS010000064.1:2170-15297 GCA_965178525.1 uncultured bacterium
CTGAGCCTGTTGATAGACGTGGCTGAAGGCGGGCAGCAAGAAGTCAAATTGCGTCTGAGACACACCGGTTAAGGCTTTCATCTGACGATCATCTCGGATAACCAATGACCTGGCTGGGCTCCCTCCATCGTTTGGGGGAGGATAGCCTACCTCATTAACTATTGGGGAACAACCCTATTGTAGCTGGCACGGTGATAATCAACCATGGATTACTAGGAGCGGCGAGCCAACCCATGACAGCACCGGTTGCCATAATCTTTATGGTTGCGGCTTCGAGATCCTTCACTTTGGCAATTTCTTTAGATAAGCTTGTAGAGCCAGCCTCGGAATGTTCAGCGATGATGAGCTCAGAAACGAGCAGCTCCTCAGCGAACGAAAGTACCTGGGGAGAAACTATGTCGTTGCGGGACTCGCGAACGTCGCTTAGCTGCTCATCATAACGCCCTATAAAATCCACATTTGGGTCGTTACCCACGTGTCTCTGCCAATTCAGCATGACAGCAAGAGCAGAGGACAACTCCGATGTATGATCGATCACGTGCAAGGGGTTCTCAAAAGCAGGGTTACCCGTCGATGCAAAGATAGGCCGTATTACTTGACTCGAAAAATGATCGGCCATCAGGCCGGGTGCGCCTATTTCCAAAGCCTCCTTCAACTGCGAGTCCCAGGCGGCGCGCTTCGTGAGCATAGAAACAGGAAGCGTTACCATCCGTGCAGAAAGACCAGTATCTATATCTGAAATCATCGTATCGTAGGTATGCATGAAATTAGGCATGGCTTTGCTCCTCACCTTCCTTTTCAACTTCGTCCTCAATGGCTTCAAAAAGCCACGTATCCACGTATTTGAAAAGCCTTCACCACCCGATTTCTCTGCAATCCTCCCATTTTCTAAGCTACCACCAGGTCTATTCCGGCGGGAAAATACCTTCTTCGATCAACGCTACACGCAGAGTGACTCGGTAAGGAAGATTAATCGCGAGGACATCAACCGTTACTTTGCCAACAGATGTTTTGCCTACCAAAACTGGACCATGCCATTCAAAGTGGTCCGTCCATCGATCCTTTCGAGGGTGGAAAAGCGGGACGTGTTGCCCCTCCAGATATCCCGCAATATTTGGCCCTTTGTGGGAGTTACATCGTTCACAGCTCAAAGCGAGATTGTCGGCGGTGCTCTGTCCTCCGTGTTTGATGGCGATGATGTGATCAATCTGAAACGGCAAGAGTGAAATATCAGCAGGGATATAACAATACTCGCAGCGGCGGTTGGCGTGTCGCCAGACGAGTTGTTCAAGCCCTGCATCCATACGATCCTCACGTCTGGTGTTCAGCTTGCTTGAGCGACAACCGGGCTTTGGATTGCATCAGTTCCAGCAGGCACGTGATGCGTTCATACTCGTCTAGCTCCGCGCGTTCTTCCAACGTGAGAGCATCGGCACGAGCCTTTGCGGCAAGATCATTGACACGCTCCCGGTCAACCTGTGACAGTTGAAAGCTAAGGATCGAACGTGCCGCTTCAATCGATAAGTTACCCGCTTCGGGCTGGATGATTCGCATCAATATCTCTGCGCCTCGGTCGATTGTTGTTACCGGACTCATGATTTCCTCCGTCCTCGGTAAGGTAAACTTGAGCCGATTTTACCATAACTCAATAGAGCGTAACATATAGGGATATAGGGTGCGGAGGGCTGCGATCCTGCTCTAACGCTCTACGTCATAGTGAATGCGGGGATCGAGCCAGGCGTAGAGGAGATCGACGATGAAATTGCTGAGGATAAAAATCAACGCCACGACGAGGACGAATCCTTGCACTTGCGGGTAATCTCGTCCGACGATCGCGTTGATGCCGTAGCTGCCGAGTCCCGGCACGGCAAAAACCGTTTCGACCACGATGGCGCCGCCGATCAAAAAACCCAGTTCCAAGCCCAAGACCGTGGTGACCGGAATCATGGCGTTTTTGAGCGCATGCTTGATGATGACCCACCACAGGCTCAACCCTTTCGCCCGGGCCGTGGTGATGTATTCCAGGCGCAGGACTTCCAGCATGGTCGCCCTCAGGAGCCGAGTGACGATGGCGGCATGGGAAAACCCCAGCGTGAACGCGGGCATCAGCAGATGCAAGAGATGGTCCCAGATACCCTGTGTCAGGGGGGTCCAGCCGGAGGAAGGGAGCCAGCCCAGAACCACGGTAAAGAGCAAGATCAGCCCAATGCCCGAGAAAAATTCCGGCGAGGAGACACCTACCAGCGCGGTGGTCATGGCGCAATAGTCGGCCCAGGTGTACTGGCGCACGGCGGCGATGATGCCGGCGGGAAGCGCCACCAGGAGGGACACCGCGAGACCGGCCAGGACCAGCTCGAGCGAGACCGGCAAGTACCACAGGATATCCCCCAGGACGCCGCGACCGCTCAGGATGGAGGCACCCCAATCGCCGCGCACCAGATGTTCGAGCCAGACCCCATACTGCACCAGGAGCGGGCGGTCGAGGCCATACTCTTGGCGTATCCGCACCGCGATGTCCTCATCGTACGCATCGCCCAGCAGACTCAGCGTCGGATCACCGGGCAGGAGCCGCATCGCCATGAAGACGAGGAAGCTGATCCCGAGCACCGTGGGAATGAGCTGCAAAAGCCGTTTGCAGATATACGTGCGCATGCCGTCCCTGGACCCTGGTCGGAGGCTATTTCAGCCGCGGATCAAGGGCATCGCGCAGGCCATCACCGAAGAGGTTAAAGCCCAGCACGGTGAAGAAAATGGCAAAACCGGGACACAGAGCCAGCCAGGGATTGGCGTGAATCCAGGGCACGTTGGCCTTCAGATCCCAGCCCCAGCTCGGCGTCGGGGGCTGGGTCCCCACCCCCAGAAAGCTCAGGGAGGCCTCGACAATGATGGCCGTGGCAATACTCAGCGTGCTGGCCACGATGAGCGGCGCCATGCAGTTCGGCAAGATGTGCCGTAACAGCACCTTGTAATCCCGCTGGCCTAGGGCCTGGCAGGCTTCGACGTACTCCTTCTCTTTCACCGAGAGCACGCTCCCCCGCACCAAGCGGGCATAGAAGGGGATGCGGACGATGCCAATCGCCGCGATCACCTTCATGCAGCCGATGATGCCCGCGGTGGGCGTAAACATCACCATGATGAGAATGGCCAGCAGAATGACGGGGAAGGCCAGGATCAGTTCCATGATACGCATGATGATCGTGTCGAGTGCGCCCCCATAAAAGCCGGCGACAATCCCCAGCGGCACGCCGATGAAAATGGCCAGCAGGACGGACGACAGCCCCACGGCCAGCGAAATACGGGTGCCATGGATGATGCGGCTCAGCATGTCACGACCAAATTGGTCGGTCCCCAGCGGGTGCCGGCTGCCGGGGAAGTAAAACCTTTCGTCCGAATTATTGGCTGTCGGGCTGTAGGGCGCCAGGGCGTCGGCAAAGATGGCGACTACCACCAGGAGGATGACAAGCGCCAGGCCAAACAGCGCGGTCTTACTGCGTTTGAGCCGGCGGGCGGTTTGGGCGAAAAGCGATTCCGACTGCACGTGTACGACCGCAGGGGGCACCATTTCCCCCACCACCGCGATGGTGCCGAGTAACTGCTTTTTCATGGAATATGCTCCCCTTCCTTCCGTGACCAGGCTCGCTTGATTAAGTTCCTGGGCATCATGACCTTTATATATTTTTCTAGAGGACATCTATCAAGGTCATTTTGCCTCAGGACTTAGTTGTAGCGGATGCGTGGGTCGAGGAACGAGTATGTGAGATCGACGATAAAGTTGATCACGACAAACGAGACGGCCACGAGCAGGGCAAAGCCCTGCACCTGCTGATAATCACGCGCAATGATGGCTTCGATGCCATAGGTGCCCAAGCCGGGAATGGCAAACAGCGTCTCTACGATGATGGCGCCGCCGATCAGAAAGCCGATTTGCAGCCCCAGGACGGTGATGGTGGGAATGAGGGCGTTTTTCAGGGCGTGCTTGAGCACGACGATGTTCTCGCCCAGGCCCTTGGCGCGCGCCGTGGTGACGTACTCCATGCGGACGATTTCCAACATGCTGGCGCGCAACAGCCGCGTCAGGATGGCCGCCCGTCCCACACCCAGGGCGATGGCCGGCATGATCACATGCTGCAGATTGCCCCAGAGGCTCGACTCACAGACGATCGAGGGGCAGGTACCCGGGAGGTACACCCAGCCCGAACTGGGGAGCAATCCCTTGAAGCCAAAGGAAAAGATCAGCAGCAGAATCACACCCAGAAAGAAATCCGGCACGGCGACACCCACCAGAGCCGAAGACATGGCGGTGTAATCGGACCACGTGTTCTGGCGCATCGCGGCAATAATGCCCGCCGGAATGGCAATGAGCAGCGCCACCACCATGGCCAGGACGACCAGTTCCACCGTAATGGGCAGGCGGATCAGCACATCCCTGAGGATGGAGCGGCCACTGAGAATCGACTCGCCCCAATCTCCCTGCACGAGTTTGCCAAGCCAGACCAGGTACTGCACGTACACGGGTTTGTCCAGGCCATATTCCGCGCGCAGCCGGACGGCATCTTCCTCCTCATAGGCGTCACCCAGCAGGGCAATAATCGGATCCCCGGGGATGGCCTTCATCAAAGCGAACACCACCAGGGTAATCATCAGGATCGTCGGAATCATTTGTAGAATACGCTTGATGATATATTCCCGCATCGGACACCTCCAGCAGCACAGGGCCACCACCGCGGCTACTTATCCAACCATACCGTGTTGTAATGCACTTCAAATTCCGCGTTGTAGACATAGCCCTTGACCCACGGCTGCGCCGCCTGGTGGAACGGCGACCCCGAGACTGTATTCCAGTAGAGCTTGTCGGCCATGTACTCCTGCAGCTCTTTGGCAATCGCGGCGCGCTGCACCGAGTCCATCTCCGAGGCGTACTCGACGTATAACTGATCGATCTTGGTGTCCGTGTGCCGCGATAAATTCCAGGTCGCGTCGCTTACCGACAGGTAGTTGTTGCCATCGATGGTCAGCAGGGCCGCGGCGTCTTCGACCAACAGATCGAATTCGCCGTCTCGGATGACCGTGGCCGACAAGGTGACCTTGTCCACCAGCTTGATGCTGACCGCCACCCCCAGGCGCTCCATCTGCTCCTTGATGACCGTGGCAATGACGTTGAACACTGATTTCTCGGTATCGGTCACGATCTCAAACTTCAGCGGATTCTGCGGACCATAGCCCGCTTCCGTCAGCAACGTTTTGGTCTTTTCCGGGTCATACGGACACATGTGATTGACGTCTACCGTCTCCATCACCCCTGGCGCAATCATCCCCACCCAAGGCGTGGCCTGTCCCTTGAAGGCAATTTTGACGATCTCTTCCCGGTTGATACCGTAACAACCCACGGCCTTGCGCACCCGGATATCCCCAAAGATCGGGTGGGGGACGCGCTTTTTGGACATGCGCTGTTCGCCGGGAGCGGGGTCGGTGACCTTCATGATCGCAATCATCGGGGTGGTCTCCGGGCCGGTCAGGAGCTGGGCGTCGGGATTCTGCGCTTTCAAGGTGTCCACGTGTTCCGGGCTAAAGGAGGTAATAAAGTCGATCTCCCCGGCCTTGAAGGCCGCCAGCTGCGTCACGGGGTCCTTGATGACGCGTACGATGACGCGGTCCAGGTAGGGTAGCCCAGGTTGGTGGTATTTCTCCCAGCGGTCCATGACCAAGTGGGTGTTGGGGATCCACTCCACCAGCTTGAAGGCCCCACAGCCCACCACCGCTTTGGGGTTGCCTTTTTTGCGCTCCTCAAGGCTGTATTTTTTCGTTGCCGTGGGCGAGTAGATCACCAAACCGGTGCGATAGCCCGCGATCATATGCAGGAAAAAGGCGTAGGGCCGCTTCATATACACCCGCACCGTCAGCGGATCCACCACTTCCACGCGCTTCACGGGCTCGTAGAACCGCCGCATCCCGGACTTGATATCGGGGTCCATGATGCGCTCCATACTGAACTTGACTGCGGCGGCATCCACTTTGGTGCCGTCGTGGAACACGACATCATCGCGCAGGTAGAACGTGTAGGTTTTGCCATCGGGCGCGACGTCCCAGGAGGCGGCCGCATCTCCCACAAACTGTCGGTCCGGCGTAATATTGACAAGCCCGCAGCTCATGTTCATGGCCACCCACATCATTTCATAGCCGGGCGCGGTATGAAAATCCAGATGGGAGACCTTGTTGCCATAGGCGACTCGGAGCGTCCCACCGCGTTTTGGTTCTGCGGCTAAGGCCGAGCCGGCCATGGACACGAACAGACTGACGACAACGACAATCCCAATGAACATACTGCTTCGACGCATACCCTGGGCTCCTTCTATCTCGCACCGCGGTTATTTCTCCAGCCACACCGTCTCGTAATGCACTTCAAATTCCGAGTTGAAGACATACCCCTTCATCCACGGCTGCGCCACCTGATAGAACGGCGACCCCGACACGGTGTTCCAGTAGAGGTTGTCGACCATATACTCCTGCAGCTCCTTGGCAATGGCGCGGCGTTTTCCCGGATCCAGCTCGGTGGCGTAGCGGAAGTAGTAGTCATCGACCTGGGTGTCCGTGTGCCGCGTGACATTCCACGTCGAGGTCGTCACCGAGGCGTAGGCATTGCTATCGATGGTCAAGAGCGACAGAAAGTCTTCGACCACCATATCCCATTTACCATCCCGGGTTAACGGCGCGGCCAAGCTGGCCTTGTCCACCAGCCTGATATTCGCCGTCACGCCCAGGCGCTCCATCTGCTCCTTGAGGACCGTGGCAATGACGTTGAACACCGATTTTTCGGTATCCGTCATGATCTCGAACTTCAGCGGGTTCTGTGGGCCATAGCCGGCTTCTTTCAACAGTGCCAGGGACTTCTCGGGATCGTAAGGACAGACGTGATTGACGTTCGCCGTGTCCATGACCCCTGGCCCAATCATCCCGGCCCAGGGTGTGGCCTTGCCCTGGAAGGCAATTTTGACGAGTTCCTCGCGGTCCGTACCGTAACAGGCCACGGCTTTGCGCACCCGGATATCCCCAAAGACCGGGTGGGGGACGCGCTGCTTGGCCAGGGCCTTTTCGCCTGGAGCGGGGTTGGTGATCTTCATCACGGCCACCATCGGAGTGGTCTCCGGGCCAGTGAAGACCTGGGCGCCGGGATTCTGCGCTTTCAAGGTGTCCACGTGTTCCGGGCTAAAGGAGACGATGAAGTCAACCTCCCCCGCCTGAAAGGCCGCGAGCTGAGTCACGGGGTCCCGGATGACGCGAATGATGACGCGGTCGACATAGGGCTGCCCCGCTTTGTGGTATTTCTCCCAGCGATCCATGACCAACTGGTCGTTCGGGATCCACTCCACCAGCTTAAAGGGTCCGCAGCCCACCACCGCCTTGGGGTTGCCTTTTTTGCGCTCCTCGAGGCTGTATTTTTCCGTCGCTTTGGGCGAGTAGATCACTAGGCCCGTGCGATAGCCCGCCACCATGTGCAGGAAGAAGGCGTAGGGCCGCTTCAGATGCACCCGCACCGTCAGCGGATCCACCACTTCCACCTCCTTCACAGGCTCATAGAACCGCCGCATACCGGAATTGGTGGCGGGGTCCCGCAGGCGATCGATGCTGAATTTAACTGCAGTAGCATCCAGTTTAGAGCCGTCGTGGAAGAAGACGTTGTCGTGCAGCTTGAAGGTATAGGCCAAGCTATCCTCCGAGAGTTCCCAGGACTCTGCCGCATCTCCCACAAACCGTCGATCCGGGGTGACATTGACCAGGCTGCAGCCGATATTCATCCCTACCCACATCATTTCATAGCCCGGGGCGGTATGGAAATCCAGGTTCGTGACTTTATTCCCATAGACCACGCGCAGCGTCCCGCCGCGCTTTGGCTCTGCCGCCATGATCGCGCCCGACAGGAACACCATCAGACTCACAACCATGACGATCCCCACCAGTAGACATTTGCGACGCATAACCTTCCCTCCTACGAAAATTCCGTTTTTCTTCGCGTTCCTTCGCGTTCTTAGCAGAGCCCGTTTTCATCATTTCCGGGCGCTGATCGCCTCGGTATGACGACGATCACTCAGAAAAACAGGTGTTTTGGACGCCAAACTCACTCCCGGTACACCCGTGACGATGTACAACGCGTACGGCTAAATACAACCAAACCCAGGTATCACCACAGCTTGGAGTTTGTTAGTGCGCAGCCAGAAGCGGCAAGGGCTCGAATCGGAGCGTCGGCGTCACACGCGTCGGTCACAAAGACTTGCTGTGAAGCATGCAGGAGGGGCTAGAAATGCTCGTATCATCCGCTGCCCGTCTGAGATGTATAGGTAGCGCGCAGAACGGGTTCGTATCCTCCTTCTTTGACATGGACAAAAATCGATACGTTGCTGAAATAGACAGGTCCGTATTATAGAGAGAGAAATCATTGAAGCAAGAAAAAAAATTACGAAACGAGGTGACGTCATGTGGAGCGGGTTCAGGTGTAACGTTCCACGCTATTCGGCAGTCTTTTTTCCACTTTATTTGGCGCCGTCGCCTACTCTGTAGTGCCTGGACGCTCCGCTACCAGGGTTGTCAACTTTGCCGAAAATGAACGCTGGGGCTTCCGGCCTAGCGAGGGCTAAACCATTGAAAACGTGTACTCACTCATTCCTGACTTTGCCGAGAAGAATTTGTTCTAGGCCAGGTTTTTGCCACCCTTCTATCCGGTGGGAGAGGTCTCATCTGACACTCTCCACTGCGCCAAATAAAGTGTCTAAATCACCGCCACTATATTTGGAAAGTTAAAGGCTCCCTTATATCAGGGCCTTTGGTGACACGAATATAGGGCTTAGGTTTTTTTCTATTAACCATTGCTCATATTTTATTTGAAGTTCATCAGTAGTAGGCAATTGCTCTTTATTCATATCCAACTGGTGACACCATGTGAAAATCTCATTGTGTAATTCAAAAAGTTGCATCTTAAATTTACCTGTACATGCTACTGTTTTTATAATCTGATATTCGTGAATTGTTATTTCCTTGTCAGCCGTCGCTGTGTTAATAGCCGCAGAGATGACTTTCTTTTTCTCTTCTTCATTTAGATCATCTATCCTATTTGCCATTGAATAAGCTAATCGATTTAACAACTCTGACTCTACTTCGTTAACCTTGCCGTCGGAGGCGGCAATCAGAATACCGTACTTGAGCAATTCTCTCTCCGTAACTGCGTTTCTAGCTTCAGTTTCAGTCAATACCAGATTGCCGATACTCATTGTTTTAGCTCTTCCGAAGAATTTCGTAATCGGCGGTATAATAAACGGACGGAGTACGAGAGCGAAAATTGGCCAGGCAAGCGGAATAATGATTGGAAACATGGTTTAACTCCCCCGAAAATCACCTCGGTCATACGTGCTATCACCCCCGCCGTATACGCCTCACAGAGGGGCGCCTCGCGCGTCACCCTCCGCAGTGTCCGGTGCCCCAGCACCTCGGCGATCTCCACCGGTCGTACAGGGGGGCTGAGGTCAGGTCTTGAGCTTATACCGACGGCGCATGAGGAGATGTCGGAGCCCCGCGGGCGGACGGCGGGACCGAGCTGCTTATCTCATGGGCAAGCAGCGAGAGAGTGCAAAGTAAAGAACTGACCCTCCTCCCCTGTGGCAAAAATGATAAGACGGAGGGCCGCCAAATACAAGCATGCCTGGGCAACGTGTCGAGCTGATCGCGGTGTGCCACTCTTCTACGACTGGCCCCCACTACAATTGATCACCTGGCCGGTGATGAACGAGGCATCGTCGGAAGCCAAAAATGCAATCGCCGCGGCCTGCTCCTCCGGCAGCCCGGAACGTCGAATGGCCTGCTGATTCCGGATATCCTGCGCCATTTCCTCGCGGTAAGCTTGGTACGCGTCCGTGTCCGGCTCCTCCGCCATCACCCCGGGTCGGAGCACATGCCGTGGCGTGATGCGGTCGGGGACCGCCGTGTCGCCAGGCGCCACGGTATTGATTCGGATACCGTGGCGCCCATATTCCAGCGACAGTACTTTCGTCAGCGCGGCAATCCCGCCCTTGCCCACGGCATACGGCAGGCGGTAGAGACCGCGCGGAGACTGGGAGCCCAGGTTGACAATCGAGCCGGATTGCTGCGCCATCATGATGGGCAACACCGCCAGGCAACACCACAGGGTCGGGTACAGGGTGCGCTCGAGTTCGAGGTGCACCTGCTCCTCGGTGTACTGATGATAGGGCTGAATCCAAATGGTGCCGCCGACGTTGTTGACCAGCACATCGATGCGCCCATAGGCGTTGCGGGCCGCGTCCATCAAGCCCTGCGCGCCGGCCAAGGTCCCCACGTCCGCCAGGACCTTGGTGGCCTCCACGCCGTGCGCCTGCAACTCAGACGTGGTCCGCGTCGCACTCTCGTCCACGCGCTCGGCCACGACGATCTTCCCACCCTCCGCTCCCAAGCGCCTGGCCGTGGCGCGGCCAATGCCCTGGCCGGCACCCGTGATCACGCACACCTTGTCTCGCAGCCGCTGCGCCCCAGCCGCCCGCGGCTCGATCTCTGCCGCCATGGTTTGCTCCCTATCCGTGTGCGCTACGCGTCGGTTGCCTGTTGCGCCGCGAGTTCTTGGGCTTCCATCTCCTCGACGATCTGCACCCCCTTCTTCCACAGCCGCTGATTGTCTCGGGACTTCAGCGGCATGCGCCGCCGCCAATAAATGATCGCCTGATCATTGGCGCCCAATTTCTGCGGCGCCGAGGGGTCGAGCCGATCGTAGCGCTGTACGGGTAGATCTTCTAATTCATTCACGCCTTTGATGACAAAAAAGCGGTACACGACGGTCATGTAAAGCTTGGCGAGCAACCGTTGCCACCAAGTGCGGGCGCGAACCATACCGAACGTCCACATCAAGGTATGATTCTCGTCGATCGGCGTGGCGTAGCGGGTGTGCAAGTGGGTCACGCTGGTGTTCACCCGAGCGATGGATGGCAGGCGATACTGATTGCGGTAGGGCTGCTTCACCATAGTCTCAGCGCCCGGCTTGCGCTGCCGGCGAAAGCGCCACCACACCTGACGCGGCCACTTTGCCCCCACGCCCGGATAGTAGGCCTGCTGCGGTGCGTCAACCGCGGGCACGAAGCCGATACTGTTGTCCGTTTCCTGCACGACGCGGATGCCGGACCAATAGGCTGGCAGCTCCTGAAATGCCGAGAGATTGAAGAGCCGCCGCAGCCGGAAGCGGTGCAGATAGGAATTGTGCGAATCGCCGGAATTCTCGATGGTGAGCGTCCAGTTCATCGGCCACACGCTGACGTATGGGACCATCACATACTGGGGGTCGAAGAAATCCTCGGGGACATCCTCCTCAATGGGCACGGGCTCCGTTTCGCCCATCCAGACAAAGACCACGCCGCGTACAATCGCCGTGGGGTAGCTGCGCACCCGGAGCTTACCCGTCAGACCCGAGTCCGGCCCTTCGGTCAACGCGGCCACACAGGTTCCCGTCTCGTCGAAGGTGTAGCCATGGTAGGGGCAACTGACGGTCCCGTCAAAGACACAGTAGCCGCGGGAGAGATGGGCGCCACGGTGCGGACAGCGGTCCCACAGCGCCGCGACCTGCCCATCTTTGGTGGGAAAGAACACCACATCCTCACCCAGTATTTTGACGTGAGCCGGCACCCGCTTGCCAAAGAAATTGAGCGCCCGAAAGGACCGTCTTCCGACTTTGTTGGCCGCAATGGCGGGATACCAATACTCGCGATAGCCCGAATGGCCTTAAGTGAAGCTCTAACTGCTGGTCGTGTCAACGGTTGACCCAACACATGAGGGGGTTTTGTCACGAGGGGATCCGTCTGGGGTCGTCGCTTTTGGACGCGGGGTTCGACCCGGTTCGGACGAGAGAGGTGGACGAATAATTCCTCTCAGGGCCCCCCACTGTCGGGTTCACTGCACCCCCGCAGAGCATCGATAACGCTGATCCGTTCAACATCCGCCGGTTGATGCTTGGCCGATTGGGCAATGACCCGTCGGACCAGGTTGTAGAGCAGAAGGAAAACGGTCCGTTCTTGCCGTACTCCCACCACGGTTTTGCCGGGCCGTGCATCCATCTGCATCGCAGTTTTGAGTGGTCTCAGACGCGTTGCTGCTTCCCAGCGTTTGAAGGAGGGTTCGGCCGGATCATCTTTTGAAGAGCATGGCGCATCCACTCAGGTCGTGACCAACGTGAGCACTCGCGAGCGCAAGCCGGGCTGGATCACCTGATGCCGCAACTCTGGCAGGAAAAGCGATGCAGGGAACGCTGCCAAGGTTGGGGGATCGAGCCCAGCCGGCCAGGTCTTGGGCTGGAACCCTTCCACCCGTTGGTCCTGCTGGCCATGGGCCATGATCCACCGCGAGCGGGGTAGACCTTGGCTCTGAGGGGTCGGTCGGGTAGCGGGGATCACCAAGGGCCGAGACGGGGTGAAAGCGACCATCTGTCGGGCACCGACTCGCATGAGGGCGGGCAAACCGGCCAGTCTGAGCAAGGCCATCTGGGCATCGGACGATAGGCCCCGCTCCGTCACCAGCACCTCACCTGGTTCCATGGCCGGATGCATCGGTTGGACTGGGGACAACTCGTGGGGGTTCAAAGCAGACGCCGCTAGGGGGGGGAGCAGGCCCCTGCCCGCATGGAAAAGCGCCAGCAGCCGGGCCACGGGAAAGCCACCGCCGGGCGGTTGTTCGCCGGGCGGGCCGACCTCGTCTTGCCACACCGGGGTATCGGGCCTGGCGCCCCCGGAGGCCTCGACGAAGAAAACGCGATGGCCATGCCAGCGCCCGTCCTCCAAGGCCGTGGCCGGGCCGACTGGCCGACGCGTTCGCAGAGGTGGTCCAGCACGCCTCCAGGCAGCTGGGTAGGAGCCGGGCAGGAGGCCGAGGCACTGGAGTAGCCACCCGTTCAGTGCGGGAGATGACGGCAGGCGGCATGGCCAGGGAGAAGTTGCCCCAGAGAGGCCTGGACGGTGACGACCGGATGGAGGAGGCGGTCGCGCCACTCGGTATAGCCGACCGCCTCACACGCCGCCGGAATGGCCTCGGATGGGAGGTGGGCGGCGCAGTCGGCCTGGAGGCGTTGCAGCCGGGGGGTGATACGGGAT
>CBCXVS010000064.1:15344-18138 GCA_965178525.1 uncultured bacterium
TGAGAGGAGAGTCGGTCTCAGGCAATCGGCGTAACTGCTTCATCAAGAAAGGAGTTGGCTTAACTTAAGGCCATTCCAGGTTGATCCCAGGATGAGATGCGCCTCTTGGCGCAGCATGGGGTCTTGCAAGCGCTGCGCCAAGGCAAAACACTGCTCTGCCAATTCGCGCGTGGTCCGGAGTTGCGCCCGGTTGAGATAGAGCCGCCACAGGCCGACGAGCACCGAAAAATGTTGCGGCGTCTCTTCATGCTGCTGCGAAATGTCGTACGCACGGGTATAGGCGTGTTCCACTTCCGGCGATGTGTGTCCTTTGATCGCCAAGAGGGCTGGACCCAAAGCCAGCTGCATCTGTAACTCCTGTTGGCTCCGCTCCGGTGTGCTCGGCAACGCTTGCAGCAGGTCCAGTCCCTTGCTCAGATGACTGATCGCCTCACGGTGTGCGGAGCGCTCGATGGCGCGTTGTCCTGCCCGTTGCCAGCAAGGGATAGCGAGGGCATGGCGCCCGGCCTCCGTAAAGTGATGGGCGACGATTTCCGGCTGGGTTTCGACCGTGTTGGGATGGTGCTCGGCCAGGAACTCGGCAATCTGGGCATGAATCTGCTGCCGCGTCGGCCGCAGCAACGATTGATAGGCCACCTCTTGGATCAGGACATGCTTGAAGGTATAGGCGATGTCGGGGGGTAAATGCGTTTCATAGAGAAATTCGCTGACTTGCAGGTGATGCAGGTGTTGGGCGAGGACCTCTTCAGGGAAAGGGGAGAGGGTCTGCAAGAGGGACAACGGGATGTCATGACCGATCACCGCCGCCGTCTGCAGGAGCTGCTTGACCTCGGCGGACAGGCGATCGATTCGGGCTGCCAGGACTGTCTGCACCGTCTCTGGCACGGCGAGGATCGGGAATTCGGCCTCTTGTTCATCCACTGCTCGGGCTAATTCCTCCAGAAATAAGGGATTGCCGTTGGCGTAGGTGACGATCTGGCGTAGGGCCGCCTCTGACAGACGCCGCGTCGTGTCCACACCTTGCACCAGCCGCTGGCTATCGTGCGATGCCAGAGACAACAAGGCGATCTGCATCGCGGTGGACGTGGTCAACCACGGCGGTTGATACCCCGGACGATACGTCACGAGGAGCAGCACCTTGGCGCCTGGGAGGCGCTCCACAAACGTGGCCAGATACGCTTCCGTCGTGGGGTCGATCCAGTGGAGATTCTCCACGACGATGACCAACGGCTGCTGTTTACTCATGCCCAAAAACAGATGGTGCAACGCCGTGAATACATGTGTCCGGTAGGCCTGTGGGCTGAGCTCATAGATCGGCTCCGTGGCATCGGCCACACCTAGCAGGTGAAGGAGCAAGGGGACCCACTCGCCCGGCTCGGCACCGAGTTGCAGGAGATGGCCGTGGATTTTGGTGCGGCACGCGGTCGCATCGTCTGTTGTGTGCAGCCCGCACCGCTGCCGGAGCAGCGCCAACAGAGGTAGATAGGGCGTCGCACGTCTGTAGGATTGACAGGCCCCTGAGAGGTACGCGATCGACTGTTCCGCCGCCTGCTGCCGTAATTCTTCGAGAAGACGGGATTTCCCGATACCCGGTTCGCCGACAATCCCAATCACTTGCCCCTGACCATCCACCGCCCGCTCGAGTCCGGCGCACAGCGCGGCCAGTTCCGCCTGGCGATTGACGAAATGGCTGCGGGGGCGCGCCCGGCGAGGTTCTTGTGGGGTGGGTTCGACGTCTCTGACCTGCGCGTCATAGACCGTTATCGGTGTCGTTGGCGTGGCCAGAAACACATGGGGCGCTTCCTCCAGGCGCGCCACCTCCTGAATCAACGGGGCCGTGGCCGCACTGACCACGATGCGACCGGGAGACGCTTGCTGGGCTAACGCCGCCGCCAGGGAAGGCACATCCCCCACGACGGTCAGGGGACTGGCGGGTTCCGCTCAGGATATCCCTCCGATGACCGCCATGCCGGTATGCAATCCGACCCGCATGCCCACAGCCGTCTCGGAGGTCAAACCAAGCGCCGCCGCCAGCTTGGGCCACGACGTCCGCAGCGCCAGGGCGGCGAGGACGGCACGCTGGGCGTGATCTTCCTGGGCCAATGGGGCGCCGAATAAGACCTCGACCCGATCGCTTCCCAGGTGCTGGATCGTCCCCTCGCATGGCTGCACGGCACGCTGGACTTCGGTATGGACACTGAGGAGCAGGGCATGCTGATCGTCAAGATCCAGAGGTGCCGTCCGTTCTGAGGTCGCGGGTAACAGACAACAAAGCGCCGTGAGGAGTTTGCATTCTCCCGCCGGCGCACGCTCCGGAAGGGCAGGCGGTAACCCCGGTGTTGGCAGAGCCGCGGCGGGAGTTGAGACCGCTGCAGGGGCGGGTGGCGTACCGGCGCTGTCCGGGCGCGACGCCGGAGCGCTGTTCGGGTCCTCTATCGCTGCAGCGCTCGCGTCATGCTCCACCACCGTCGCCACAAAGCGATAGCCCTGCCCATGCACCGTCCGGATCATGCCTTGCGCGTTGCGGCTGTCCCCTATGGCGCGGCGGGCGGCGGCAATGGCGCGCGCCACGGCGATGTCGGCAACGTACAGGTCGGGCCAGACCTGCTCAAGCAGTTCATCCTTCGTCACCAAACGGTCGCGATGCTGCACGAGATACACGAGCACTTGATAGACCTTGCGCTGTAGTTTGACGGCATCTCCGGCACGGCTCAAATCATGGCGCTCCGTGTCGAGAACACAGTCACCAAAGACGTAGCGCATGTCGCGTTCCTCGGCTTCGTGGCCATGAGAT
>CBCXVS010000064.1:18148-28216 GCA_965178525.1 uncultured bacterium
GCATGCCACATGTGCTTGACGGTATGACCTGTAGACGGGAATGCCAGCGAATAGCCAGCGACAGGTAGGGGAACAAAGACAAAGGGCCTCGAAGGAACAAGAGGGGGCTGCAATCATGATCGTATTTCCCCTGATTGACTTGGTAAGCGTGCCGTTTTGTACCTCCTGTGGTTTGCTCGTAAGTGCCCGAACAAAACTAAATTCATATTTTTCCTCTGGAAAAACGATGTCGCTCATTTTGTCCGGGAACTGACACATGCTCCTGCGTCGAATTGGCGCATTGTAGCATAGCCATGACATTTTTCTGAGAGGAAATTATGCCTTCGTTCATCAAGCGCTCACAAGCTCACCACGACCTCTGCGTGCCGATGGCGTGAAACGATGCGCCTTCCACCTCAGAGCCGCGGATAATCGTGAACCAGGGACACCCGAAGCGCACGCTTCCCACCCGGCGCTCGACCACTTGCGGGAGGTATGAGAGCTTCGGCTCAAGCTGGGCGATTTGTTTGCGGGCTCGATAAATGTGGATGTTCAAATGGGGCGGATCGAGATCGAGCATGTGCGACAGATCTTCCAGTTCGATCCAGCCCTGTTCGTTTGGATCGACCCGGTTTTGCATGTCGTCCAAACGGCGGCGGGCGAGCGTGAGCAGAAGATAGTGGTGCGCGCGTTCGCCCAAGTCAAACGTCGCGTGGCCTCGGATGAGCTTCAAGAACATGTGTTCCTCATCCAAACTCACGTCAAAACGGAACGTGATGTCATCGGTCGATCCGCGCGGCCCCTCGGTTTGCACCGGCGTGGTCTCGATCGCTTCGGCGTCATAAAACTTCCACAGGTTTTGTCCGTGGCGGATGACATCGCCGTCATGGAGCGGCATCACGCCGTCGGCGCGTTCACAAAGCCATTGCCCACGCGCCAATACATACAGAGAAATTTCCGGGTTTTGCTCGTCCGGAAGACTGTAAAACGTGTCCAGTTCAATGGCCGTTTGATCTTCGTTTAGAGGAATGAGGACTGTCTTAGGCGCTTTCAAATCCGACACCCGCTAGGTGGCCGCTTCCGAGTCTCCGAACTTGATCGTCATGCCCGCTTGGAGCGTCGTGCTTTTACCATAGGTCAGGTGTTGATCGTCCACCCAAGTGCCATTGCGGCTGAGGTCGAGGACGACCCAGTGTGCGCCCTCCCAACGAATAGCGGCATGGATGTGAGAGACATCCGGGCTCTGAAGCCATGTGTCAACGCTCGATTGACGCCTCCCAAACGTGTGATGTGCACGCAAAACAATCGTGGTCCCCAACATGGGGTTGTGTAATAGGGTTGTTCCCCAATAGTTAATGAGGTAGGCTATCCTCCCCCAAACGATGGAGGGAGCCCAGCCAGGTCATTGGTTATCCGAGATGATCGGCAGATGAAAGCCTTAACCGGTGTGTCTCAGACGCAATTTGACTTCTTGCTGCCCGCCTTCAGCCACGTCTATCAACAGGCTCAGCAAAAACGCTATGAGGAGGGTGTCCAAGCTGGCAAACGCAGCCGAAAGCCGGGTGCAGGTATCAAAGGCAAATTACCCACTCTGTCAGACAAACTCCTGTTCGTTCTATATTATTACAAGACGTATCCGACGTTTGATGTTCTTGGTGCACAATTTGGTATGGTACGTTCGAAAGCGAATGAAAATCTCCATAAGCTCTCTCCCATCCTGTATGACACGTTAGTGCAGTTAGACCTCATGCCTTATCGAGAGTTGAAGACCCCAGAGTCGTTGAGGGAGGCGTTGTCAGGTGTGGATCAACTGATTATTGATGCGACTGAAAGAAGCTATCGCCGGTCACAAGATGAGACGACCCAACGTGAACACTATAGTGGTAAAAAAAAGCCATACGCTGAAAAATACAGTGATGTCGATGCCGGATAAATGGATCGTCTTTCTGGGCCGTACGTTTAGTGGTCACAACCATGATTACAGCATGTTAAAACAAGAGTTCCCACCGGACTTAGACCGGTTTAGTGACGTAGAAGTTTGGGTGCACCTGGGTTATCAGGGGATTCAGTCGGACTACAAAGGCGAAATGCTTGAGATTCCACACAAGAAACCCCGGAAGAGCAAGACGAATCCGACTCCAGAATTGACGGCGGAGCAGCAGGCGGCGAATTATGCCGTGAGTCAAGTTCGCATCTTGATCGAACATGCCATCGGCGGTATGAAGCGTTTCAACATTTTGGTGCAGCGTTTCCGCAACCGCAAAGATCACTTTGAGGATGATTCGGTGGGCATCTGGGCTGGGCTAGGGAACCTGATCTTATGCTATTGAGGAACAACTCTGTTGATGGTCATGCTTCTCTGGCCGAGGGTACCTGGGATCAACCCAATCCAGGAGACGTGGAGCCAGAAACGATCTCTGGCTGTTTCGCATCACCTATTTCAAAAGGGGAACCCACATGCCTAGTGAGCATCTCGTGGAATTTAGAACGGCCTACTTACGCGCGATTGCAAAGGCCTGGAGGGACGATGATTTTCGCGAGGAACTGCTGAACAATGACAACAATGCGTTTGATCTGTTAGGGAGATTTGGTTTTGACTCCCCATGGGCGAAGTTGGAACTCAAGATTGTGGATAGCGAGGACAGGTGGGATCCGGTCAAGACGGGGGGTTGGGTTGGTGGTGCGCATGATAAGATTGTCGTCAGGCTGCCACGGGCGCCTGGGCCTTATAAAGAGCATTTATGGCCTGCGGCACTCGCGGCTTATTACCAGAAATTTTCCACGTTTTTGGGGCCTTTGAAGGATAACTTTGCGCCGCCTACTGACGGGCTGGGCGTAGGGGGACCCGAGAATTTTCTGAACTTTGGCGCGATAACCATACGCGCGTTGGCCCTTGGGTGGAACGACTCCCAATTTTGGGAGCTCTTGATGGATGGTGAGAGTGCCCTGCCGGCTTTGCAGCAATATCTGGGATACGAAAACCCATGGAACTTCAATATTGTTTTTGCAAAGAGTTACGATTTCTAAGGGGAACCCGATGACAACATGGGGTTTAATTGGACTTGTTTGGCTAAGAACACCATCTATATGAGTTACCCGAAAAATCCCGGAGATGATATGAGTTTGCGGGCCATCGCGCTCACTTCTTATAACAGCTCTGGTCCTCAGTACCCGTTCACTTGCATTTAGTGATGGTTGTGGTGATGGCGCCGTGTTCGGCTAGCTATGCGTGAACGGACACGGCAACTCTGCAATGGCTTGTTGCTCGAATCGTCATGAACTATGGGTGAATTCAACACGCTGCACTGGAACCCTCGGTTTGATTAACGTTACCCACAGAAGACCAACTCCTTTTGGTCAGTGAGACCGAGTCTTTATTAGAGTTGTTCCTCAATAGCATAAGATCAGGTTCCCTAGCCCAGCCCAGATGCCCACCGAATCATCCTCAAAGTGATCTTTGCGGTTGCGGAAACGCTGCACCAAAATGTTGAAACGCTTCATACCGCCGATGGCATGTTCGATCAAGATGCGAACTTGACTCACGGCATAATTCGCCGCCTGCTGCTCCGCCGTCAATTCTGGAGTCGGATTCGTCTTGCTCTTCCGGGGTTTCTTGTGTGGAATCTCAAGCATTTCGCCTTTGTAGTCCGACTGAATCCCCTGATAACCCAGGTGCACCCAAACTTCTACGTCACTAAACCGGTCTAAGTCCGGTGGGAACTCTTGTTTTAACATGCTGTAATCATGGTTGTGACCACTAAACGTACGGCCCAGAAAGACGATCCATTTATCCGGCATCGACATCACTGTATTTTTCAGCGTATGGCTTTTTTTTACCACTATAGTGTTCACGTTGGGTCGTCTCATCTTGTGACCGGCGATAGCTTCTTTCAGTCGCATCAATAATCAGTTGATCCACACCTGACAACGCCTCCCTCAACGACTCTGGGGTCTTCAACTCTCGATAAGGCATGAGGTCTAACTGCACTAACGTGTCATACAGGATGGGAGAGAGCTTATGGAGATTTTCATTCGCTTTCGAACGTACCATACCAAATTGTGCACCAAGAACATCAAACGTCGGATACGTCTTGTAATAATATAGAACGAACAGGAGTTTGTCTGACAGAGTGGGTAATTTGCCTTTGATACCTGCACCCGGCTTTCGGCTGCGTTTGCCAGCTTGGACACCCTCCTCATAGCGTTTTTGCTGAGCCTGTTGATAGACGTGGCTGAAGGCGGGCAGCAAGAAGTCAAATTGCGTCTGAGACACACCGGTTAAGGCTTTCATCTGCCGATCATCTCGGATAACCAATGACCTGGCTGGGCTCCCTCCATCGTTTGGGGGAGGATAGCCTACCTCATTAACTATTGGGGAACAACCCTATTCTTCCAAGGTGATGCCTACCAGCATCTCTTTGTCCAAATCGACGGCGCCCGGTCGATCATGGAGGTCCTCGCCCCCGTGGCGGATCTCGGACAACAAGCCGCCCTCCTGCTCGTCATTGACCAGTTGATGGCAGACGGCTTTCTGGAAGAGCGAAACGCTTTACCACACACGGCGCGATATCATCAACCCGACTTTGATGCCGCACCGGTGATGGCACGCGACAGCGGCGGCAACTTGAACCTCACCATCCTTTCTCAATTTGAAAACCGGACACTTTTAACGCAATGGGCGAGCGATTTACAGGTGCGGCATCCCATCAACGTGGTCATCGCCGATGATTATCTCGACCCCAGACTGGCTGCGATCAATCGCTGGCAGCTGCAGCAATGTCGTCCGTGGCTGTTGATCAAACTCACCGGTGCGCAACCCTTGATTGGCCCTTATTTCACCCCGGGTGAGGCCGGAGCCCCATGTTGGAGCTGCCTAGCTGTGCGGTTGCGCTATAACCAGCCGGTGCGGCTGTGGCTGCAAGGGGAGGCGCAAGCGGACACCCGCCCGGTGCCGATACGCTATGACGCGGATACGGTCACACGTGTGGCGGCCATGGCTGCAGTGCTGGCGCAACCCCTCCTGGATCGCCGGTTCGGGTATGGCTTGCACGCCATCGATGCGGAGGGTGGGACATCGACTGAGCACCCCGTCACCCATCGTCCGCAGTGTGCTACATGTGGCGACCCCTATCTGTTCACCCAACGCAGCGCCGCGGCCGTCGCCCTGCAGGCGAGTCCGAAAACCTACGCGCAGGATGGCGGTTTTCGATCTCGAACGCCGGCGTAGACATTGGAGGTCCTACAACCCATCATCAGTCCGCTAACGGGCGTGATGCACGATGTTGACGCACTGCCGGAGCAGAGCGCAGGAGGCGTCACCATCTATCGGTCTTTGTTTTTTAAAACGCCCTGGACAACGCCGCGTCTCGATCGCGACAGTTTTACGCAAATCTCATTGGGGAAAGGGGTGTCGAAGGAACAATCCCAAATCAGTGCGCTGTGTGAGTCGGTCGAGCGCTACGCCGCCCAGTACCAGGGAGATGAACTGAAACGTTTCGGACTCGCCAGCCAATTGGACGCCCGGGCGGTACGACCGCATGTCCTCGCGCCTTTCAGCGCGCGTCAATACCAACAGTTTCGTGACCCTCAGCATCCCAAGTACCAGACCCGGCAAGCGGTCGCACCCCATGAGATGGAGACGCCACTGCACTGGACGTTAGGCCACTCGCTCACCCGGTCCGAGCCGGTTTATGTGCCCTTGACCTATTGCTATGCCAACACGCCGTTTGAAGACGAGCGCTATGTGCGGTTTGACTCCAATGGCTGTGCGGCCGGGAACACGCTGGAAGAGGCGATCCTTCAGGGCTTTTTAGAACTCGTCGAGCGCGATGCCGTGGCGATTTGGTGGTACAACCAAATACCGCGTCCCTCGGTGGATATCGCCGGCCTACCCACGGAACCAATGCGGCCGTTGCGCGCGAGCCTGGATGGCGCCTGGAATTATTGGGTGTTGGACTTGACGCACGATCTCGGTATTCCCGTGATGGCTGCCATTGGCCGCCATCTGGAGGCCAGCGCCTATCGCCTGGGATTTGGTTGTCATTTGGACCCCAGCCTCGCGTGCCTCCGGGCTCTGACCGAGCTGTGTCAACTCATCGCCATCGGCGACCGAGGCGCGGCGGCGTTTGATTTTAGCCAGATGGCTTCGCAACCGTATTTGCTGCCCAAAGCGGGCACAGCGCCGACTCGCCTATCCGATGCCGATGTCCTCGACCACGCCGATATTCAAGACGACGTGCGCGACTGCGTGGCGCGTGCGGCCGGGTTGGAGCTTGAAACGATTGTGGTCAATGACACGCGTCCGGACTTGCCGCTTCATACGGTCAAAGTCATTGTCCCCGGCTTTTGTCATATCTGGCCCCGGCTCGGCACCGAGCGCCTCTACACCGTGCCTCTCGCCCTGGGATGGCACAGCACTCGCCTGCAAGAGCAGCAACTCAATCCGCTGGCCCTGTTTCTGTGAGCCTTATTTCTTTCATCACGACATGTCGGGGTGACCAGGTGAGCAGGGTGGCGTGCCTCCTTACAAGTCTGTCGTCATAAATGTATTGTCTCAGGCGTGAAGGTTGTTGGAAATGATTTTGTCCTACCGTGTTCTCATTTTATATCGTATCGTGTAATGGTCTGTAATTGAGTGTAATTAAGTGTAATTGTTAAGATGAAAAATCTATTATAATCTTTATAGAAATTGGTTAGAAAGGAGCAAATAGTTTGTGGATTTTAATATAGGGAAAGAGATATATAGCATTATTGTACAACCCCACTTCACGACGAGTGCAATAGAAAGGAGTGACTCTGGTCAGGATAAGTGTGATGAGATATTACCAGTTCCATTAGCTAACGGCATTGCCCAAAGTGAATCGCGATCACTCGGCTGATCCTGTAAACGGTTAGCGTTGCAGGTGCTCTGGCTGAACGCGCCATGTGTCGATGTGGTGCACGTTGGTAGGGCGTGTGGATTAAGGTGGATTGGTGTCTCTCCGTCTCCTTAACCTACTCGTTCTTATTGTCACTCTGCGACAGCTATGCTGTGCCCGGGTCTTGTAAGGAGTCAAATGATGACTGTTTGTATGACCGATTTCGTTCAAGGCTTTCCATTTCCCAAAGTGAAAGAAGGACCGGGTGTGGTGGTGAACCACGCCTTTACGATCACGGCTTCCGGTGGCGATACTGGCGACGGTATAACGGAAACGACGACGTGGAAATTTCGCTTCTCGGAATATGATGCCTTCAGTCGTTTTAGCTTCTTATTGGTGAGGTGTTTATGAGTGTACCATTAGGCTACCGACTTCATCTGCTCGCTTTCGCCGTTGGGGTCACTTTGCTTGTTGCGGCGTGCGCTAATCCCACTCGCCTGGCAGAGCCAATCGGCACGTTTCGCACGGCCACAGCCGCGACCGCTACTGTCGTTCGCCCTGCGCTGGCTGAGGTCAACGCGATTGAGCGTGCGTTCTCGCTTCAGGAAGCGCTTGCCAACGGCCAAGACCTGAACGGCAGGACCTTCATCAACCCGGTTTTCGATTCGGAGGGATTGGCAGCCCGACAGCTCGCCTTCACGCTGATCGACCTTTACACACTGCGTCTAGCAGAGCTGGCCGATGCCGAGACCGGGGATCAAGTCCGCGCTGCCGCTGGCACCGTGGCCAACCAATTGGGTGAAATTGGGAACACGATTAACCGACTCGACCCCGGCAGTGGTGACGATCTCGCGCGCTATAGCGGTCCGCTGTCCGACCTGTTTCAGGCTGTCGCAGGAATTTGGGTGGATGCAGTGCGGGAGCGTGCCCTTGAGGATGCCATTGACACGGCAGGACCGGCTATCGACCAGATCTTGTCCTTGCTAGAAACTGATATGCGCCGATCCGTCCAGGCGCAAGAACAGCTCGCCTTCGAGAGAGCTGCGGCGGCCATCGAGGCATTCAACCTTGGCGCGCCCGACCAACGCCAGGAACTGGGCGAAACCGCTCTGCAGCTCGCCAACAGTTACGAGCGCATCACCACGACATCGCCGGAAGACGTGATCGAATCTATGCGTACAGCCCACACCGCCATGGTGGAGGCGACACGCGTCGGGTCTGACACCAATTTCGAGGCGTTTGTGGCCAGCGTGAATGTGTTCTCGATACGGGCGGCTGAAGCCGCCGCCGTATACCGCGGCTTTGTTAGGGCATCACGTACATAAGGAAATCATCATGAGTGACAGGCGAGATTTACTCGACAAGCTGCATCAGGCGTATCTCGACACGCGGTCCGAAAGCCTCGATATTGACCAGTATACGTCACAGGAACGTGCAGATCTGAGGACCAACGCCTTTGCGATCCACAGACGATGGCGAGACCTCCGCCAGAAAGAGTTCGACGCTGCAACGCGTTACTACAACGAAGCGAACGAGAGTATTTAGGCGGTTAATCGTCAACTCGAGGCTGCAACGGTTCGCATTGAAAACGTTACTAATTTCTTGAATAACGTTGCCACCCTGCTCGGTGCTGTCGACCGTTTGATCGGTGTTGCCGTGGATCTGGTCGCTTAAGATTTGTCTATATTTAGGGGGTCATATCTTTGTATTTTAATTCCAAACAGCGTCGGATATCCCACGACGAGCGAGCGGCGGCTGAGCGACCACATGGCACACCGTCCGATCTCTCGCTCGATCTCCGGGAAACGTTCCAGGGTCGTGTCCTTAGGAGGAAAGAACGATGGCAGAAGCTCTCGAATTCACCGTTTCCGATGTGCAGATTACCCGGATCGACGCCGAAGGCACGAAAACGGGAGAGTGGTTCCCTGCGGGGGAAAAGGTTCAGGTCCGGACCTCGATCACGATTTTCAACGAGAATGATGACGACGCGAAGAACATTCGAGTCGTGGTGGTGCTTCCACCCACGTCGCGCGTGACGGCAACCACGCCTTGGGCTGAGATTGGCCCCGCTAATGGTCCAGCCACGTCAGGGGAGCCGTGGGAGACGAACGGCTACGTGATGTTCTCGCACCCGCACATTCCGGATCTCGGCACGGGCCAGACGTTTGAAATGGCGCTCGAAACCGACATGCTCGACCGCTTCCCGGAGAGCCCCATCACGGCGTTTGTCTATGGAGATCGGACCGACCCTAATCCTGCTAACAATTGTCGTACAGCCAAGATTAACGTCGGGGGATAGGACATTCCAACATTGTTGGGGTCAACATTGTCGGAGTCAGGTCTAGCATCATATCATTGCATGTTTCGGATTTATGCATTGATTCTAGACCTGCCCCCAATGTTCCCACTAGAAGACGACGCCTTGCGGCTACGTCAGGGCCATTCGACTCTGACCCCAATTTCTCACCCGAGCATCTGCCCTTCAGAAAATGTGGTCTGACCTCGGTTCTTCTCTCGGTTCTTGTCGCGAACGCCTCTATCTGATAATATCGAAGTGAATCGAGAAGGGTATGTAAACAGTAGCGAGGGACATCATATGGACGAGTTCTCGCAACTTCGATATTACTTGGAGCACGATCAGGTGGATCAAGCCTTAGCTCTACTCGATGAGATGGACGAGATGTCAAGAGAAGACAAGATCAACAAGATTGCCAGCTTTATGCAGGTTCTTCTCATCCATCTGATCAAGAGAGTAGCAGAAGACCGTACAACGCGGTCGTGGGATGTGTCGATTCAGAATGCGTTAGCGTGGATTGTGCGGGTCAATAAGCGCAGAAAGTCAGGCGGCTGGTATCTCAGCGACGACGAGTTGCACGAGACGCTCGATGAGGTGTTTGACCTAGCCCTTCGGAGGGCATCGAGAGAAGTTGACGAAGGGATATATAGGCCTGATGAGCTGGCTGGACGGCTCGATCGCGATACGATCATCCAAGACGCGCTCGCTCAGATTCGGCAAGAGCAGGGTGAATAAAAAAAAGAGGCCAAAAACGGCATCCCGCCAATCCGGATGGACTGGCTCCGATAGCGAACGCAAGAGGTCACATCTTTAAATTTTAATTTTCTGGTTATAACGGATTCTGTGGATCCTGCTCCACGCCATTCATGGAGCCTGAAACGAGTAAGTTTTCTAGCCCATTGTCCGCGTAACAGTTGCCCTTAAGTCGCTCGGCTG